>NZ_JBEYTW010000098.1:0-32402 GCF_040643275.1 Spirillospora sp. NPDC047418 | reverse complement strand
GTGGCCTACGTGGGCGCGCAGCTTGGCGGACGGCTCATCGAAGGCGGAGACGAGATATGAGCTGCCGGATAACAACAACACGCCGCAGATCAACGGGGGGTCAGGTGGAGAGGGCGGCCTTCAGGTAGTCGACCTGGATGTGCAGGAGGTTTTCCGCCACTGCCTCTTGCGGGGTCATGTGGGTCACGCCCGACAGGGGGAGGACGGTGTGCGGGCGGCCCGCCGCCAGCAGGGCCGAGGACAGGCGGAGGGTGTGGGCCGCCACCACGTTGTCGTCCGCGAGGCCGTGGATGATCATCAGCGGGCGCTTCAGGTCGGCGGCCCGCTCGATCAGGGAGTTCGCGGCGTAGTTGTCCGGGTCCTCGTCGGGGTGGCCGAGGTAGCGCTCGGTGTAGTGGGTGTCGTAGAGCCGCCAGTCGGTCACCGGGGCGCCGGCGATGCCCACGTGGAATACGTCCGGGCGCGCCAGGACGGCGAGGCCCGCGAGCCAGCCGCCGAACGACCAGCCGCGGATGCCGACCCGGTCGAGGTCGAGCGCCGCCGGGTGCTTGCGCGCCGCCTCGATCAGCGCGGTGATCTGGTCGTCCAGCACGGGGCCGACGAAGTCGCCGTGCACCGACCGCTCCCACGCCGGGCCGCGCGCGGGCGTGCCGCGCCCGTCGGCGATCACGACGGCGAAGCCCTGGTCGGCGAGCCACTGCGCCTCGCAGTACATGCGCTGCACGGCGAGGACGCGCTGGGCGTGCGGCCCGCCGTAGGGGTCCATGAGCACGGGCAGCCGGCCCTGGGCGGGCTCCCACCCGGTGGGCAGCAGCACGGCGGTGCGGATCTCGCGGTCGCCGGCGCGCAGCAGCTCGACCCGCGGCGTGATCACCGGCGTCTCGGCGAACGAGGCGACCGGGTGCGTCCCGGCCGGCGTGCGCACCTCGGCCTCCGAGCCGGGCCGGTCCAGCCGCGCCCCCGTGACCACGGTGACGCCGCCCGAGCGGATGCCGCCGAAGACGCCCGCCCCCTCGGTCAGCCGGGTGATCTCCGCGCCGTCCCGGGAGTACAGGTGGACCTCGGTGGGCTCCGGCGACGCGGTGAACAGGATCGACTCGCCCTCCACCCCGAGCACCGACCGGACCTGCAGGCCGGCCGGCGTGACCGGCTCGCCCGCGACCGTGATGCGGCGGGTGTCGGTGCCGCGGTCCTCGGTGACCCAGACGAGGGCGCCGGAGTTCGTCCGGGCGGGCAGGCCGGGGACGATGTCGGTCCACACCGGGTCGTGCTCGGTGTGCACGAGGGACGTCTCGCCGTTGGACGGGTCGATGCTCAGCACCCGCTGCGCCCGCTGGTCGCGGGGCTGGACGACGACCAGCAGGCCGTGCCGGTCCCAGGAGGCCGCGACGAAGTAAGGGAACATCCCGCGGTCCCAGGCGACGGTGGTGCGCCGGCCGTCCACCTTGAGCAGCACCAGCGACACCAGCGCGTTCGGCGTCCCGGCGGCCGGGTAGGCGATCTCGGACGGGGTGCGGTCCGGGTTCGCGGGGTCGGCGATGTGCCAGCGCTGCACGGGCGTCTCGTCCACCCGCGCGGCGAGGAGCGTGCCGCCGTCGGGCGCCCACCAGTGACCGCGCATCCGGTTCATCTCCTCCGCCGCGACGAACTCGGCGAGGCCGTAGGAGATCTGGTCGGACTCCGGCTGGACGAGGGCCCGGTCGTCGGTGCCGTCGATCTCGATGAGCCGCAGCGTCCGGCCCGACACGTAGGCGATCCGCCGTCCGGCCGGGTCGGGGCGGGGGTCGAACACCGGCGCCTGCGCGGGCAGCTCGCGGACCAGCGCGGTGTCGAGGTCGACGACGTAGAGCCGCCCGGCGAGGGTGAAGGCGGCCTCCCTCATCGCCCGGTCGGTCGCGTACCCGACGATGCCGCCCGCCTGCTCGCGGGCCCGCTCGCGCCGGGCGCGCTCCTCGGCGGGGAGGTTCTCCTCGCCGGGGACGTCCAGCGCGGCCGGGTCGGCGACGCAGCGCTCCTCGCCGGTCGCGGCGTCCAGCGTCCACAGGCAGGTGACCGGATCGTCGCCGGCCCTCGTGCGCAGGAAGACGACGCGCGACTCGTCCGGCGCGATCTGGAAGGCGCGCGGTACGCCGAGGCTGAACCGCCGGGTGCGGGCGCTCTGCCGCGGATAGCTGATGCTCATGGCACCCGAGTCTGCCAGGATGCCCGGGAAGTACGGCGCACGGCGGCCTCCTGCCCTCTATGATCACGGGCTGTCGCGATTGGTGGACGGGGAATGTCCCGTGCCCGCGTCCGCGCTCGCGTAAGCTCAAAGCTTCCCCAAGCACATTTTTTCTGTCGCGGGCTGAGGAGTGGTCAATGCCGGAGCTGCAGCCGGGAGATCCCCGGCGGCTTGGCTCGTACGAGATCGTCGAACGGCTCGGCGAGGGCGGCCAGGGCGTCGTCTACGCCGGCGTCGACGCCTCCGGGAACCGGGCCGCGATCAAGCTCCTGCGCGCCGATCTGGCCGGGGACACGATGGCGCGCACCCGGTTCGTCCGGGAGGCGCAGGCCGCCAAGCAGGTCGCGCGGTTCTGCACGGCGCAGGTCCTGGAGGCCGATGTCGCGGGCGACCAGCCCTACATCGCCAGCGAGTACGTGCCGGGCCCGTCGCTGTACAGCCAGGTCACCGAGGCCGGCCCGATCGGCGGGGCCGCGCTGGACCGGCTCGCGATCGGCACCGCGACCGCGCTGGTGGCGATCCACCAGGCGGGGATCGTGCACCGCGACTTCAAGCCGCACAACGTCATCATGGCCCCGGACGGGCCGCGGGTGATCGACTTCGGCATCGCGCGGGCCCTCGACACCGGGCAGACCAACGCGACGAAGGCGATCGGCACGCCGTCCTACATGGCGCCCGAGCAGGTGGCGGGCGCGACGCTCACCGAGGCCGTGGACGTGTGGGCGTGGGCGACCACGATGGTGTTCGCCGCGACCGGGCATCCGCCGTTCGGCGACGACACCGTGATGGCGGTGATCAACCGGGTGATGCACGAGCCGCCGATGCTGGAGGGCGTCCCGGCCGACCTGCACCGGCTGATCGGCGCGTGCCTGGCCAAGGAGCCGGAGCGGCGGCCGACCGCGCAGCAGATCATGATGGCGCTGATCGGCAGCGGGCCGGGCGGCGCCGGGCAGACCCGCATGGACGACCCCGCGCAGGCCAACACGATGCTCGCGGAGGGCACGACGCTCGCCGCGGGCGGCCTCGGCGCGGCCGGGATGATGGCGGGCTCGACCCACCCCGGCGGTCCCCCCGGCGGGACGCAGCGCGTCTCACCGGCCGACTACACCGGGAACCTGCCGCCCGCGCGGCCCCCGTACGGCGCCGAGCGGGCCCGGTACGACGACTGGGAGCCCGAGCGCAAGTCGAAGATGCCGCTCGTCGCGGCCGTCGCGGCGATCCTCGTGCTGGCGCTCGTCGTCGGCGTGTACGCGGCGACCCGCGGCGGGAACGACTCCCCGAACGCGCCGGTGTCGCCGTCGGTCACCGACTCCGGGACGGTGTCGGAGACCCCGACCAGCGAGGAGCCGGAGGAGCCGACGCCGACCCGCACCCGGACGCGGCAGAACACGCCGCCGCCGCGGACGTCCGAGCCGCCGACCAGCGAGCCGCCCACGAGCGAGCCGCCGACCAGCGAGCCGCCGACGAGCGAACCGCCGACCAGCGGGCCGCCCACCACCGGTGGAGGCGGCGGCGGTGACGACGGTGACGGCGGCGGTCCCGGAGCGGGCGGTGGCGGCCCCGGGGCCGGTGGAGGCGGCTGAGCACGGGCGGCGGTGCTCGGCGGAATGCGCGGGGCAGGGCGGTCATCGCCGTCCCGCCGGGCCCTGAGTAGGCTCGTTGACTATGAAGGAGCCGCGGATCCTGTTCGTCCACGCCCATCCGGACGACGAGTCCATCGGGACCGGGGCGACCATGGCCAAGTACGCCGCCGAGGGCGCCCACGTCTGTCTCGTCACCTGCACGCTCGGCGAGGAGGGCGAGATCATCCCGGACGAGCTGCGCCACCTGGCCTCCGACAAGGAGGACGCGCTCGGCGAGTACCGGATCGGGGAGCTCGCGGCGGCCTGCGCCGCGCTCGGCGTGCGCGACCACCGCTTCCTCGGCGGCGCCGGGCGGTGGCGCGACTCCGGCATGATGGGCGCCCCCACCAACGACGACCCGCGCTGCTTCTGGCAGGCGGACCTCGACACCGCCGCGGCCGACCTCGTCGCGGTGATCCGGGAGGTCCGGCCGCAGGTGATCGTCACCTACGACGAGCGCGGCAACTACGGGCACCCCGACCACATCCAGGCGCACCGCGTCGCGTGGCGGGCGTTCGAGCTGGCCGCCGACCCGGACTTCCAGGACGGCGCCGAGCCGTGGCGGGCCGGCAAGTTCTACGCGTACGCGACCCCGCGCACCGTCCTCGCGCGGGCGATCGCGGTGATGCGCGAGGCGAAGCTGCCGTTCGCGCGCGTCGCCGGGCTGGACGAGCTGGGCTCCGGCGTCCCCGACGACCAGGTCACCTCGGCCGTGGACGCCCGCGCGCACCTGCCCGCCAAGCTGGCCGCGCTGCGCGCCCACCGCACCCAGATCGTCGTCGCGCCCGACCGGGTCGGGCCGTTCTTCGCGCTGTCCAACAACCTCGGCCAGCAGGCGTTCGGCACCGAGTACTTCACCCTGCAGGCCGGTGAGCTGGGCCCGGTGGTCCCCGGCCGCCGCGAGCGCGACCTGTTCGCCGGGCTGCCGGAGGCCCGCGACCCGGCGTGAGGTGGGGGCGGGCCTCCGCCCCCCGGTAGCCTGACTTCCGTGCACAAGGACGACGACGAGGCGCGGGTCGGCCTCGCCAAGGACGGCCTCCCCGCGGCGGGCGACGCCCCCGGCCTGACCAGGGCCGGTGAGGGCACCGGCCTGACCCGGGCGGGCGAGGGCCCGCTGGACGCGTTCGTGTCCGGTGCCGCCTACGCCGCCCTCGGCCTGCTCGGCGGGGTGTTCGGCGTGGTCGGCTCGTTCGCCCAGGACTGGACCGCCGGCCCGGTCCCGGTCGCGGCGATCGTCCTGGTGGCGCTGGTCTTCGCGATGGCCCGGCTGGCCGGCCTCGGGATGGGCGGGCGGCTCGGCGCGACGGTCCCCGCGGTCGTGTGGGGCGTCGTGGTCTTCGTGATGTCGATGCGCCGCAGCGAGGGGGACCTCGTCGTCCCCGGCACGACGGCCGGGTACCTGTTCATCATCGGCGGCATGCTGGCCGCCGTGGCGGGCGTCATGACGGTGCCGCCGGCCCGCCCGCCCGGAGATTGGCTCCTCGGCAGGGCGGGCCGTATCCGCGAGTAGCGCCGGTCAGGACGCCATCGGGGCGGGTTCCGCGTCGAGCCGGGCCGGGGCCGTGTTGCTCTTGTGGCCCTTCAGGCTGAGACACGCGGCGGCGCTCAGCAGGATGACGACGATCGGCAGCCACATCGCCGGCTTCATCGCGTGCACGAAGCCGTGCGAGAAGACCTGCCCGGCCAGTTCGTGGACGCGGTGCGCGACGTTCGGCGGGAGGCCCGGCGGAAGCTGCTGCTTCGCGCCGTCCTGGCCCGCGCCGACCTCCAGGCCGCTCTTGGCCGCGTCCTTGAACCCCTGCACGAAGCCGGGGCGGATGTTCGCGGGGAGCGCGGCGGAGCGGGCCGCGGCCTCGTCCCGCAGGCCGGACGCGAGCTGGTTCTGCAGGACGGCGCCGACCGCCGCGCTGCCCAGCACCGACCCGACCTGCCGGATCGTGTTGTTGACGCCGGACGCGGCCCCGGCCAGGCGCGCCGGGACGTTCCGGGTCGCCTCGGTCGCCATCGGCGCGAACACGCCGCCGATGCCGAGCCCGCTCACGACGAGCGCGGGGATGAACGCCTTCCAGTCCGTCCCGACCTCGGCGATGAGGACGATCCACACCATGCCGAGGCCGTAGAGGGTGAGGCCGCCCATCAGGATGAACTTGCCGCCGATCCGGTCGGACAGCCGTCCCGCGACGGGCGCGAGGAACATCGACACCACCGACGACGGCGCCATGACGAGGCCCGCCTTGAGGGCGCTGAATCCGAGCACCGACTGCAGGTAGATCGTCATCGGCAGGAACATGCCGATCATGCCGACCGAGACGGCCGCGCCGACGAAGTTCAGCACGGTGAAGTTGCGGTCCTTGAACAGCGAGAACGGGACGAGCGGCTCACCGTCCTGCTTGGAGCGCTGCTGCACGACGAAGACGACGAACAGCGCGAGGCCGGCGGCGATGAGGCCCCAGATGCCCTCGTTCCACTCGTACTTCTGGCCCTCGGTGAGCGCGAACGTGAGGCAGAACAGGGCGGCGGACGCCAGCAGCACCCCGACGATGTCGAACCGGTGCCGGACGGTGCGGGTGTGGCCGGGCAGGATCGGCACGGCCATCGACAGCACCAGGATCCCGATCGGCAGGTTCACGAAGAAGATCCACCGCCAGTCGAGGCTGGTGACCAGCAGCCCGCCGATCGTCGGCCCGGCGATCGTGGACACCCCGGCCACCGCGCCCCACACGCCGAGCGCGGCACCGCGCCGCTCCGCCGGGAACACCGCGATGATGATCGACATGGTCTGCGGCATCAGCAGCGCGGCGCCGAGGCCCTGCACCCCGCGCGCGATGATCAGCTGCGTCGGGTCCTGCGCGACGCCGCACGCCAGGCTGGACAGCGTGAACAGTGCCACCCCGGCGATGAACAGGTTCTTCTTGCCCCACAGGTCGCCCAGCCGGCCGGCGGTGATCAGCAGCACCGCCAGCACGAGGATGTAGGCGTTGACGACCCACAGCACCTCGTCCAGCGAGGCGTCCAGCTTCTCGGTCATGCTCGGGATCGCGATGTTCACGATCGTCAGGTCGAGCAGCGTCATGAAGAATCCCAGGGAGAGCGTGAGCAGGATCGCCCAGGGATTTCCGCGCCATCTGCTCATGAGTCCCCCTTGTCGCCATGGCGTGGCCGCGGCCGTGGCCGCGGGTGGCAGCGGATCTGCACCTCGTCGTCCTTCCAGGTGAGCCGGCCGTCCTCCAGGTCGTCGACCAGTCCCCGCACGAACTCCAGTTCGCCGCGCACCCGCGCGGTCATCCACTCCTGATCGAGGAGCTTGTACCGGTCGAGGCCCTGCTTGCGGAGCGAGTCGTGCGCCGTCTGGTGGCCGGCGAGCGCCGCCTCCAGCGCGACCGCGCGGCCGCGCAGGTGCCGGACGACCTCGTCCTCGGGCAGCAGGTTGACGAAGGCCAGCCCGGTGCCGAACAGCGGGAACTCCTCGACCGGGTCGCGCAGCAGGTCGGCGAGCCGGATCTGCGCGGCGTCGCGCCCGGCGTCGGTCACCGCGTAGGTGGTGCGCTCGGGCCGGCGGCCCTCCCGGCTGGTCTCCAGCGGCTCGATGAGCCCGCCGGCGGCCAGCCGCTCCACCGAGTGGTACAGCGCCCCGTGGGTGATCTTGACGGCCTTGTCGTAGGCGTAGTCGCGGACGCGCTGCTGCATCTCGTACGGGTGCATGGGCCGGTCGCACAGCATCCGCAGCACGGTCAGCGCGAGCGGGGTGATGGGTCGGGACATGGTGGCGTTGCCAATGGTCGGCGTCGATTAGTCCGCTCAGACTAATCCACCTGGACGACTTATGTCACCTTTTTTGGCATACCGGACATGTCTCTGCAGGTCAGGGGATCATCTGACCGCGTCGACCGAGTTGGCCGCGCCGTTGCGGGTCACGTAGTCGCCGACTCGGTCCTCCCGGACGGCGGTGAAGAGCGACCGCGCGCCATCATCGTCCAGGAGTACGACACTCTGCCCGTCGCGCTCGGCCGTCCGCGCGACCGGGGTGGTCAGGTACTCCATCAGCGACGTCTTCAGCAGCCGGTGCGCGAGCCCGCGCAGCGTCCCGGCGGTCACCGAGTCGTCCACGCTCACCGAGCCGGTCACCGCCCGGATGAACCGGTCGATCTTGAGCGGGTTGCGGGTGTCGAGCGCCTTGGCCGCGAGCGCGTGCAGGAACGCCTGCTGCCGCTTGATCCGGTCGAGGTCGCCGTCCGGCAGGTTCCACCGCTGCCGGACGAAGTCGAGCGCCTCCGTGCCGTCCAGATGCTGGTGCCCGGCCTTCCAGCGCCGTTCGTGCATCGGGTCGTAGGTGTCCTTGGTGATGGTCACGTCGACGCCGCCGAGGGCGTCCGTCATCTTCACGAACCCGCGGAAGTCGAGGCTGGCGTAGTGGTCGACCCGGACGTGCGTGAGCCCCTCCACCGCGCGGACCAGCAGCGACGGCCCGCCGTACGCGAACGCCGCGTTGATCTTGGTGGTGCCGTGCCCGGGGACGGGCACCCAGCCGTCCCGCGGGATGGAGATCAGCGACACCCGGTCGCCGCGCCCCGACATGTGCACCAGCATGATCGTGTCGGCCCGTGCGCCCATCGACGGGATGTCGGCGCGCCGGTCGGACCCGATCAGCAGCCAGTTCTCCCCGCGCCCGGAGTCCGAGGGCCGCCCGGCCCCGGTGGGCAGCGCCCCCGCGACCCGCTGGACCTCCCCGTTGTACGCGCGTTGCAGCAGATAGAGCCCGCCCGCGAGCAGCACCAGCACGCCCAACGCCAGCCCGCCGCAGCCGATGATGACCCGGCGCCGGCTCCTGTTCCGCAGCATGCCGCCCACCCTGCCGCCGCGGCCGTGCCGCGCCGCCGCGCCGCGCGCCCGCCGACCGAGTCTTTGACCGCTCGCGGGTTTGCGTTAGCAAGCGGGACACCGCCGGAGCAGGCGGGACACCGCCGGGCGCCGTTGACCGGCGGTGTCCCGAACTCGGGGGTCAGCCCTTCAGGGCGATCTCCAGCTGGTCCAGGGCCCAGTCGAGGTCGTCGCGCTCGATGACCAGCGGGGGCGCCAGGCGGAGCGTGGTCTCGTGGGTCTCCTTGGCGAGGACGCCGAGGTCCATGAGGCGCTCGCTGACCGGGCGGGCCTTGCCGTTCAGCTCGACGCCCGCCCACAGGCCGCGGCCGCGGACCTCGCGGACGAGGTCGCCCGGGAGGTGGCCGAGGCGCTCGTGCATGTGCGCGCCGAGGGTGCGCGAGCGCTCCTGGAACTCGCCGGTCTTCAGGATCTTGATGACCTCGCGCCCGATGGCGCAGGCGAGCGGGTTGCCGCCGAACGTCGAGCCGTGCTGGCCCGGCTTGAAGACGCCGAGGACGTCGCGGTCGGCGACCACGGCGGAGACCGGCATGATGCCGCCGCCGAGCGCCTTGCCGAGGATGTAGACGTCGGGGACGACGCCCTCGTGCTCGACGGCGAAGGTGGTGCCGGTGCGGCCGAGGCCCGACTGGATCTCGTCCGCGATCATCAGCGAGCCGTTGGCGGTGCAGAGGTCGCGGACGGCGCGCAGGAACCCGCTCGGCGGGACGTTCACGCCGGCCTCGCCCTGGATCGGCTCGATCAGCACGCCGACCGTGGCGCCGTCCATCGCCGCCTTGAGGGCCTCGACGTCCCCGTACGGGACGGTCCGGAAGCCGGGCGTGTAGGGGCCGTAGGAGTCGCGGGCGTCCGGGTCGGTGGAGAAGCTGATGATCGTGGTGGTGCGGCCGTGGAAGTTGCCCTCGAACGTGATGATGTTCGCCTGGCCAGCCGGGACGCCCTTGACCTCGTAGCCCCACTTGCGGGCGGTCTTCAGCGCGGTCTCGACGGCCTCGGCGCCGCTGTTCATCGGCAGCACCATGTCCTTGCCGCACAGCTCGGCCAGCTCGGCGACGAAGGGGCCGAACTGGTCGTGGTCGAAGGCGCGGCTGACGAGCGTGACGCGGTCGAGCTGGCGCTTGGCGGCCGCGGTGAGGCGGGGGTTGCGGTGGCCGAAGTTGACGGCCGAGTAGGCGGCCAGCATGTCGAGGTAGCGGCGTCCGCCCACATCGGTCAGCCACACGCCGTCCGCTTCGGCGACCACGATGGGGAGGGGATGGTAGTTGTGCGCGCTGTGGTCCTCGGACATCGCTCGCAGCTGGTCGGTTTGCGTCACGACGCTCCTTCGCGGCTCGGCCCGGCCGGTCGGGCCGGGGCATGGCTGGGACACCGGGCGCGCGCCCGGTGCCGAGGGGAGAGGGCCGGCCGGGTCGGGTGGCCGCCGGTCCGCTTCCCAGCGTATGTTCGGAAATGACCGTCGACCAATGACGAAAACCGACTTCGGGGGTGTTATTTGTTGCGTCTTGACGAGCTCGACCGCCGAATCGTTGCGCGGCTCCTGGAGGACGGCCGCGCCTCCTACGCGCAGATCGGCGACAAGGTCGGACTGTCGGCCCCGGCGGTGAAGCGGCGGGTCGACCGGCTGCGCTCGGACGGCGTGATCAACGGCTTCGCGGCGGTGGTCGATCCGGCCGCGCTCGGCTGGACGACAGAGGCGTTCATCGAGATCTTCTGCACGGGCGCGACGTCGCCGGAGCAGATCTACTCCAGCGTCCGCGGCCACCCGGAGGTCGTCGCGGCGTACACGATCAGCGGCGACGCGAGCGCGCTCGTGCACGTGCGGGCCCGCGACATCCAGCATCTGGAGCAGGCCCTCGAACGGCTGCGCCGCGAGGACAACATCACCGCGACGAAGACGTCGATCGTCCTGTCGCGGCTGATCGGCCGTCCCACCGACGCGCCGTCCGCCTGACGCGGTTACCGTTCAGTAGGCTGCCGTCATGGACTTCGCGACCGCTGACCTCATCGACGACTTCGGGGACGAGCTGCGCAGCTGCGAGACGCAGTTCCGCCAGTACGGCGCTCGGACGGCGTTCGCCGGCCCGGTCTCGACCGTGCGCTGCCACCACGACAACGGGCTGGTGAAGAAGCTGCTGAACTCCCCGGGCGAGGGCCGCGTGCTCGTCGTGGACGGCGCCGGATCGCTGGCGTCCGCGCTGATGGGCGACATGATCGCGGCGGCCGCGGTGGCGAACGGCTGGTCCGGCGTCGTGATCAACGGCGCGGTCCGGGACGTGGCCGCGGTCCGCGGGCTCGACCTCGGCGCGAAGGCGCTCGGCTCGAACCCGCGCAAGAGCGCCAAGGACGGCGCCGGCGAGGTGGACGTCCCGGTGGCGTTCGGCGGCGTGGAGTTCCGTCCGGGCGACTGGCTCTACAGCGACGAGGACGGCATCGTCGTCGCCGCCCGCGAACTCCCGCTGTGACCCGGCCGCCACTGTGCCCCGGTCGCCCGCTGTGACCTGGGCGCATCGCGCGACCTGCCAGGACATTCGGCGCAAGATCGGCTAAGTCGGCCCTAGCGGGACGGAACCGGCTGTTCTTACCTACCTCTCAGCAACCCACCGGAGAGGTAGGGGAGACATGCGCGCGAAGAACATGCTGCTGGTGCCCGCGGCGGCGCTGGGACTGGTCGCGGGGCTCGCGACCGCCGTCCCGGCCGCCGCGCAGCCGAGACCGCCGATCCCGGAGCCGACCGCCAACCCGTGGCAGATGCGGCACTGGCCGCAGACGCAGCCGTGGCAGCGCGAACAGCCGTCCGCCCGCACGTTCGCGGCGGGCGCGCCGCGTCCGATCGACCCGCAGAACTACGAGCTTCCCGACACGATGACGTGGAACGACTACCGGTCGATTCCCGGCACGTCGTGGTCGGACCCGTCCCGGAAGGGGTCGGTGCGGAACTTCAACGTCGCGGTGGTCCTCGTCGACTACGCGAACCAGCCGTTCGAGGTGACGCAGCCGAAGAACTCCTCGGTCTTCGGCAACCCGGTCGAGGTCGGGGACGTCCCGCGCGGCGAGGTCGCCGAGTTCTACCAGAACTTCCTCAACACGCCGCAGAAGCTGAACCACGGCCACACGCTCCACGAGTACTGGATGGAGGACTCCGGCGGCCGGTACGGGGTCGACCTCACCGGGTTCGGCGCCTACCGGATGCCCGCCAAGGACCACGAGTACGGCGTGGACGGCATGCAGGGCGGCACCGGCTGCCCGGCCGGCGACACCTGCGGCCGCGACCTGCGGGCGGACGCCCGTGCCGCCTGGGTCGGTGACGTCGGCGAGGAGACCGCGGCCAAGTACGACTTCGTCTTCTTCCTGAGCGCGGGACAGGACGAGAGCTCCACCTGGCAGGAGTTCGGCGAGATGAAGTTCGGCACCCCGGAGAACGTGCCGGCCGAGTGGGGCCCCGGCGACCCGAACCTGCCGAACTGGGTGAAGACCCGCTACATCCCCTGGACGTCCTGGCAGGCGGGCTCCACGATCTGGCCGAACGCCATCTTCGGTGTGTCCTCCACCCAGGCGGAGAGCTCCGGCATGTCGGTGTACGCCCACGAGTTCAGCCACATCCTGGGCATCGGCGACAACTACAACAACCCGTACAGCGACCCGCCGCGCCGGGCCTACAGCGGCCCGTGGGACATGCTCAGCCGCGGCACGTTCAACGGACCGGGCGGCCCGCACAGCCGCTGGACGATCCCGGCGACGGGCGGCGGGTCCATGGGCGCGCAGCACATGCTCCGCAACAAGATGAAGCTGGGCATGGTCGACCCGGACAAGGTGCTCCAGCTCAGCCGGGACGCCCTCGCCTCGTCCGGCATGGTGGTCGCGAAGGTGACGGCCCGTGCCGCCGAGCCGGGCGGGACCGACCTCGCCGGCATCAACCTGCGGCTCGGCGACGGCGGGGACGAGAGCCCCGCCTGCGACACCCGGACCGACCCGCTCTGCGACGGCGGCGGTTACGACAACTACACCATCGAGGTCGTCGACCGGATGGGCACCGACTCCTTCACCCCCGACTCCGGCGTCCTGCTGGCGAAGACCAAGGACCGCGACCGCGCCCCCTTCATCTGGGTCAAGGACGCGAACCCGCAGGACATCGACAAGGTCGACTTCGTCCTCCCCGACGGCACGCCGCAGAAGATGACGATCGGCGACTACCGCCAGCTCTCGGACGCCCTGTACCACGCGGGCACCGGCTCCGGCAGCGAGTACGAGTACGTCGACGAGGCGAACCGGCTGCACTTCTACGTCCTCGACCTGAAGCGCGACCGGCGCGGCGTCCTGTCCTACACGGTCGCGATCAGTTCACTGGACGGCGCCGGACCGCAGCGGCGCGGCGTGAAGCTGACCTCCGGCCCGGCGCGCTCGACCGGCTCCGGCTGGACGAAGTGCACGATGACGCTCCGCAACACGGGCCGGGGCGGCGACGGGTACCACGCCTCCGACGTGTTCCGGCTGAAGGCCGCCGTGTCCGGCGAGGGCTGGACGACATGGCTGCCGAACGAGCTGGCGACCGCTCCGGCGCGCGGCCGGACCGAGGTCGAGGTCTGGGCGAAGGCGGCACCGGGCGCGTCCCGGCACGCGCGGCTGCGGCTGACCGGGACCTCGGAGAGCGACCCGTCCAAGTCCGACTCCGGAACCTGCCGGCTGCGCTGACCCGTTCCCCGGGACGGCCCTCCCCGCGAGGGCCGTCCCGGCGGCGCCCGGCGCCCGCCGCGGGCTCGCCTCGCGCACGTCATGGCGAAACGAAGGTCAAAATGCGTTTCCCGAGGTCATGTCGGAGTCGTCCGTAGCGTCGGCCCGAGGTACGTTGCGAACCGTGATGATCATGCAGCGTACAGTGATGGGAGCCGGGCGATCAGGTGCCGCCGCCCTGGCGGCCGGTGCCGCGCTCGTGGCCGTCCCCGGTGCCGCCCACGCGGCGCCCGCGGCGCCCGCGGCGGCGGTGACCGCGAAGGCCCCGGCGGACCTGAACCCCGACGATTTCGTCCTCCGCCGCGGTGCGGACCTCGGCGGGCCGGTCCGCACCCTCGACGCCAGGCTCCGCCGGAGCGGCGTCGACGCGCTGATCGGCTCGTCCGGCCAGCGCAAGCTGGGCCGCGGCTGCGCCCGGGCCGCCGGCGTCCCCGCCCACTCGCTGGTGTACTGCTTCAACCGGGCCGACTCCACCACCCGGAGCTGGGTCCCGCAGGGCGTCACGACCGTGTCGGACGCGGCCGGCGGCGAACGGTGGGCGGGCGGCGGCAGGCCGATCCTCGTGTCCTGGCACGACAGCGGCAAGGTCAGGCTCACGTTCGTCAACCCGGACCGGCGCACCTACCGGCATGTCCTGCTCGTCGAGCCGACGCGGAGCGGCTACACCGACATCGGCATCCACGCGGGCGGCATCGCCTGGTACGGCGACAAGCTCTACGTCGCCGACACCCGCCACGGGATCCGCGAGTTCGACATGCGCCACATCTACGACCTTGCCAAGAGCAAGTCGGGCTCGACCGCCCACTCCGGCTGGGTCGGCCTCCACCACGGCAAGTACTACGGTCACGGCTTCCGCTACGTGATGCCGCAGACGGGCAGCTGGCGCTGGGCCAACGGCAGGGTCGGCGGGAAGTGCCGGGGCACCGGCCCGATCCGCATGTCGTGGATGTCCATCGACCGGACCACCTGGCCGCACTCCCTCATCGCGGGCGAGTACTGCCGTCCGAAGTGGCCGCAGGGCCGCGTGGTGGCCTGGCGGCTCGGTGCCCTGTCCGGGGGCGGCCACGCCCGTCCCAGCTGGGGTGCCGTCCTCCCGGCCGACAGGATCCAGGGCGCCGTCCGGACGCACGGCCGGTGGTGGTTCACCCAGAGCCACGGCCACAAGCGCGGCTCCCTCCTCACCACCTACCCCACCTCGCGCGGCTGGGCCAAGGTGAAGCGCCGGACGATCTCCTACGGCCCCGAGGACCTCTCCTGCTACCGCGGCCGGCACCGCATCTGGACGGTCGCCGAGCACGCCGGCCAGCGGGCCCTGTGGTCCTTCCGCGCGCCCACCTGCTCCTGACGACGCCCACCACCGTGAAGGCCCGGGACGGAACCCTCCGCCCCGGGCCTTCGCCGCGTCAGACCTCGACCGCCGTCTCGCGGCGCTCCCGTGCCGTCCCGGACGGCCGCCGTCCGATCCGCCCGAGGACGACGGCCGCGAGGGCGGCGGCCCCGAGGCCCGCTCCGATCCAGGCGGTGGACGCGTAGCCCTTTCCCGCGTCGATGGCCAGGCCGCCGAGCCATGGGCCCGCGGTGATGCCGATGTTGAACGCGACGACGTTCCCGGCCGCGACCAGCGTCGCCGCGCCGTCCACCATCCCGAACGCGCGGCTGTTCAGCGTGGGGTTCGTGCCGAACCCGGCGAGCCCGAGCAGGAACACCAGGACCACCACCGGGACGGGCGACTCCGCCGCCAGCGCGAGCAGCACGGACACGGCCGTGAGGCCCGTGAACCCCGCGTACAGGGTCGGGACGGCCCAGCGGTCGGCCGTCCGTCCGCCGGCGGTGATCCCGAGGAGCGCGCCGACGCCGTAGAGGGCGAGCACCGCGGGCACCCACCGCTCCGCGATCCCGGTGGTCTCGGTCAGCAGGGCCCCGAGGTAGCCGAACGTGACCAGGAGCCCGCTCGTCGCCAGCGCCGTCGTCCCGTAGAGCGCCCACAGCCGGGGGACGGCCACCGCGCGCAGTTCGTCCCGGACGCGGGGCGCCTCGCCGCCCGACGCCCCCGCCGGGATCGTCGCGGCGACACCCGCCATCGCGATGGCCGACATCGCCGCCACCGCCCAGAACGCGGACCGCCAGCCGAGGTGCTGCCCGATCACCGTCCCGGCGGGCAGCCCGACGATCGCCGCGACCGTGAGCCCGCCCGCGACGATCCCCATCGCCTTCCCGCGCGCGTTCCGCGGGACGAGGCTCACGGCCGTCGCGGCGGCCACCGCCCAGAACCCCGCGTAGACGAACGCGCCCACGACCCGCATCGCGAACAGCGTCCAGTAGCCGGGTGTGAGGGCGCCGACCACGTGGGTCAGCGCGAAGATCGCGAGGAACGCCAGCAGTGCGCGCCGGTGCGGCCACCGGAGCGTCAGGACCGCGAGGACGGGCGCCCCGATGAGCATCCCGATCGCGAACGCGGAGATGAGCAGGCCCGCGTCCGGCACGGACACCCCGAGGTCGGCGGCCATCTCCGGCAGCAGGCCCGCGAGCATGAGCTCGGACGTCCCCTGCGCGAAGATCGCCATTCCCAGCACCCACACGGCGATCGGCATCGGTACCGCCTCCTTATTGGATCGATCGATACAAAACAAGGGCAGAAAAAAGGGGCGGCGCGCGTCCGCGTTCGCTCAGAGGGCGAGCATGGCCGTGTCGGCGATGCTCTGGACCGTCACGCGGTCGGCGCCGCCCCGGGCGGCGACCTGGATGCCGCCGACCGTCGCGGTCACGAAGTGCGCCAGCGCCCCGGAGTCCTTGCGCGCGTCGATCTCGCCGGAGCGCATCCCGCCCTCGATGGCGGCCTTCAGCACCGCGAACTGCTGCCGCCGGTGCCGTTCGAGCCGCTCGGTGATGTCCGGGTCGTGCGAGCCGAACTCGATCCTCGAATTCACCACCAGGCATCCGGCGGGGTCGTCCGCGTCCGGTGCGACGGCCCACTCCAGGACGGTGCGCAGCCGCTCGCGCACGGGCATCTCGCCGTCCTCCATGAGGGCGACGAGCTTGGCGTGCCTGTCGTCCATGTAGTGCGTCAGCGCCTTGACGAACAGGTCGCGCTTGCTGGCGAACGTGTTGTAGATGCTGCTGCGCCCGAGCCCGGTCGCCTCGCACAACTCCTGGGTCGAGGTGGCCTCATAGCCGTCCGCCCAGAACGCCCGCATGGCGGCCTCGACCGCCCGCTCCTCCTCGAACTTCCTGGGCCTGCCCATCCCCCCACGCTAACACGTTATGGACCACCTGATCCAATACGGTCAGAGCGCCGCGGCGACCTGGATGAGGCGGCTGTCGTGGTTCCTGATGAGCACGCCTCGTCCCGGCACGCGTTCGTCGGGGCCGGGGCCGCCCATCCGGAGGGTCGCCCACGCATGCGGCCCCCATCGATCGAGCAGCGGATCGCCCACGCTCCCGGGAGTCGGCTCCGTGCGGGCGACGACAAGGTGCAGGCGACCGCCGCCGATGTGCTGTTCGAGGCGGAGGAACACCATCGGATCGAGGAGGTGGTGATCGTCGACGATCAGGTACACGTCATCGCCGGGTGCCGACTCCAGTCGCACGGCCAGCCGGTTGACCAGAGACCTGATCTGCGCCGACGTGGCGGGATAGGTCGCGGACGAAACGCCGGGCGGCCCCGGGTGGCCGAAGTCCGTGCCGTTGAGTTCGCCGGACGGATCGACGACGACCAGTTCCTCGCCCCTGGCGTTGAGCGCGTCGAAGACTAGGCGCAGCAGGCTGGTCCTGCCGGAGCCCCGTTCGCCGATCACCATGAGGTGCGGCAGTTCACCGAAATCCAGTACGACCGGAGCGCCGGTCCCGTCCTCCACACCGATCGCGAGGCGTTCGGGCCAGGCCGTGGCGACCCGGCTTCGCGGCAGGCGCCGGGGCAGTTCCGGGGGAGCGGCGCCCCACTCGGGCGGCGCGAGGACGTGGATGCGGTCGGCGATCGCGGGAGGCAGGAGTGCGAGGAGCGTCCGCATCCGCGTCGCCTCCCCGCACATGATGATCACCGGGTGGTTCTGCCGCCCGGACATCCTCCTGGAGATCTCTTCCATGGCCGCGATGCCCATCGGTCCACCGGACGATGTGGTCATTTCATCCATGTCGGGAATGAGTAGTACTCCGGCCTCCGTCGCGTCGTCGGCCGGGCTGCGGCCGACCAGCGTCCTCCAGGACATTGAGGTGACGTCGCCGTGCGGCAGTTTGCCGAGATCCGCGAGGAGGGTGCCGTACTGCCGCGCGACCGTCTCCATGTCGGGTCCGTACTGGCCGAAAAACGCCAGGTGGTGGTTACCGAGGCCATCGCCCCTGGACGAGTTCGCCTCGTCCGCGAGCCTTTCCCAGATCGCCGCGCCGACCCCCGCGGGGGGCTGCTCAGGAGTCCCCGCCACCGCGTGGGCGCGGTTGCGGAACAGGCGGACGGCGGCACCCTCCCTGCGGGAGGAGAGGGACACAGACGGAAGATCCGTGTTGAAGAGCCGGCCTGCGACCGTCTTGTGGATCGTCCTCATGTCGAGGGCGGCGGCCTCGCCGGCGATCCCTTCCCGAAGGACGTGGATCAGCTCGCCGGTGAAGGGCGTGAAGACCCCGTCCGATGCCACGTGCTCGGCGGCGCTGTCGGATGTCGAGGACATCACGAACGTGCCGCTCTCGGGGGACGGCCTGCGGAGCCGGGTCTTCCTCGCGTCGGGACCGCTGGAGCAGCCGTCGAAGATCATTACCTTGTGACGGGGGCGGTCGGCGTTGCTGACCACCTGCTGCAACCGGTCGTAGGAGAGCATGGTGTTCTCGCTGCCCGGCACGGAGCCGGGAAGGGTCAGGAAGAGTTCGCCGTCCGCGCCGGGCAGACCATGCCCCGAGTAGTAGATCAGCAGCGCGTCCTCCGCCTCATGTGCCGCGCGCTCGACGGCGTCCAGGACGACGTTCTGGTGATGCGGTTGCTCCAGGACGACGAAGTTGCGGGCCGGCAGCCCCCACACCAGCGGATCGGACAGAAGGTCCTTCAGCCCGACCAGGTTGTTCCGGACGGCGGGCAGGTCCGGCAGCGAGCCGTAGTCGGACACGCCGATCAGCACGGCACGGGACCGCTCCGGGTCGGCCAGGTCGGGCTCCGTGTCGGGGATGGTCGTGGCGCGCCGCCAGTGGTCGCGCGTCTGCTGGACGAAGGATTCCACCGCGGGGTCGGAGGGCTCCTCGGCCACGGTGAACCGGCGAGGGGGGCCGCCCCCGGCGAGGAGGTAGGCCGTGCGCTGGTCGGGGAAGGAGAGACTCGCCCGTCCGAGGACGCGCTGGAGTTCGGCGGGCGGGAGGGAGCCTGCGGCGATGCGCCAGCCGAGCAGCGGGAGGAAGCGGTCCCAGATCGTCGTGTTCTCGATGCTGGTCGACGTGAGCAGTAGCTGGACGCCGAGAGCCCTGCCCCGCTGCGCCATCGAGAGCAGCGTTTCACCGATCTCGGGCCTGCTGGACGGGAACGTCAGTGACACGTCCGCCACGACGAGCAGGCGGGGCGGCGTTTCCGATGCCGGCGCGGCGGTGCGGGCGTTCAGTTCGCGCAGCAGGAAGTCCACGAACTGCTGGAGCGCCTCCGGCCGTCCGAGCAGCTCTTCCTCGGAATGGCGGACGTGCGGCAGCGGGAGCGGTTCGCCGAGCGGATGTTCGCCGAGGCCCGCGAAGACGAAGTTCAGGGTCGCGGGGGAGTGGCCGGCGGCCAGCGCGAGCGTGATGCCGCGGACGATGCGCTGCCGCGCCTCGGGAGCGCCAACGATCAACCCGTGCGGGATTCCGGACGAGAAGTCGAGGGGGTAGAGCGTCAGGACGTTGCTGTCGGCGTCATAACCGATCGCGGGATTGCGCGGTTCCGCAGCGGGGAGCTCCCAGGTCTCCTCGAACATGCCGCTCGGGCCGCCGCCGTTCAGTCTGAGCACGTCGAATTCGGGGATGGCGGGAGATGCGGCACTGTCGGCCGGATGCGGCCCCGATTCCTGCGGCCAGGGGAGCTTGTCGGCCTTGGGGCCGCGTTGGCGCATCTGCTCGATGATGGGCGGGACGGTGTCGAGCGGCACATGGGCAGGTTCGAATCGAGGGTGGGCTCGGTCTCCGAAGATGTGCAGGAAGGCGCCGGTATCATCATGCGGTCCGGCGTTCCAGCCGATGTGGCCGACGAGGGAGTCGGCCATTGGCGGGTCGTCCGGTGTGCAGAAGATGAATCTGAGGCCCAACCGGCTCGCTGTTTCGCAGAACCAGGCCAGAGCGTCCAGCAGATCGGGGCGCGACTCCAAGAGAGGACCGGTGTCGTCGATCACGACGACCAGGGCCGGCAGGGGTTCGCGAGCCGCTCCATTGGCGATCGCACCTTGGTATTCGCCCCAAGTGGCGAAGCCGGCGCGGTCCAGGGCGGTGGTGCGGCGGATTCGTTCGTCTTCGAGTGCCGGCACCAGGTAGCTGAGCTGCATTGAATCTGTTGCGTCGGAGCGCACGGCGGCAGAGATATGGGGGAGTCCATCCAGTCCCGCGAAGGGGGCGCCCCGTGTGGAGTCAACGAAGACAAAATTGAGGGTGTCGGGTGAATGGGTCAGGGCGAGGCTGAGGATGACGGTCCGCAGCATCGCGTCGCGGGCGGGCTTCGGACCGACGATCAAGCCGTGGGGGAGGTCCGGGTCGCTGTGGAGAACGTCCAGCGTGACCGGGCCGCCGCCGTCTCTGCCGATCACCGTCTCGCGCGGGGGGCCGTCCCAGGCGCGGAGCAGTCCTTCGATGGGAGCACCGAGGATGGCCGGCAGGTCGGGGCCCGGCGAGGAGGTAGGCGTGAGGTGGGTGCGGGTTCGGGGGGTGATCAGGGCGAAGTGGTCGGTGTCGGCGGTGAGGCGTACCGGGCCGCCGTCGCGGGGGAGGAGGGCGCGGAAGGTCTCGGTGGCGGTGCCCGCACGGCGTTCGATCTCGGCGGAGACGGCTTCGAGGACGTGGCGGGTGTGCAGTGCCTCGGGGCGTGGGAGGGTGTCGAGGAGGGCCTCGCGGGCGCCCGGCACGAACTCGTAGCGGACGTCGCCGACCGGGCGGAGCAGGCCGCTGAGCAGGACTTCGGCGAGCTGCCCCGGCCCTGAGCCGCCGAGGATGCGGTGCTGGATGAGTCGCATCACCGGCAGCGACGGCACGGAGACCGCGACGTGCGCGGCGAGTTCGGCGGCGTGCGGGGACGCCGTGGCCAGGAAGCGGCGGACGCGTTCGGCGACCGGCAGTTCCCGTTCGCGGCGCAGCGGCGCCGGGCCCGCCGGGCGGGCCGCCAGGGTCGCGACGGCGGCGGGCTGCGGGCCGGAGCCGGAGATCAGCCGGGCCCAGGCGGCGAACCAGCGCGGCGCCACCTCCAGGACGGGGACGGGCACACCGGGCATCGCCCCGCCGTCGAACGGGGTGAAGCGCAGGTCGGTGTTCGGGGCGCCGGGCCGGGGGAGGACGGCGAGGCCGGGTGCGGCGGGCGCGGCGGTGCGCCGCCAGAGGCGCTCGGTGAGGGGCTGCAGGATCGCGGTCGGCCCGGCCTGCGCCCAGTGCCGGACGGCGCGCGGCGCCTGCCCGCTCCACCAGTGCGGGCCGGAGCAGTCGCTCAGGACGAGGACGGCGTGCCGGCCCGACGCGTCCACGAGGGTGCGCGGATCCTGGGGCGGGGCTTCGGGCGCCGGCGTGATGCGGCCCGTTTCGTCCAGGTAGCTGACGTGGACGTCCTGGAACGCGCCCTGGCGGGTCAGCGTTTCCGCCAGCTCGCGGGCGAGGGGCCGCCACAGCCGCATGGTCGGCCCGGTGTCCACGACCAGGCTGAGGGTGAGCCACCGTTCGGGCGACGGGACGAGGACGGGCGTCCACCGGCGGGTGTCGGCGATGCGGGCGGCGGTCGCCTCCTCGTCCAGCTCACGGCGGTGCCGGGACGGGACGCGGCGCTTGAGCGGGCGGAGCGCACGCTGCACGCCCAGGGCGTCCGCCAGCATCGGGGCCGTCGGGACGAGCACCTCCGCCGCCTCGCCGACCGGTTCCGCGCCCGGCGCGGGACGCGGTTGGAGGCCGGTCAGCGGCTCGCGCGCCGGCGGCGGTGGCGAAGACCCGCGCGGGGCCGGCGGCGGCCCGGCCTCCGGGGCGGCCGGCGTGGCCCGCGGCGGGACCGGCGGGACCGGCGGGGTGGGCGCGGGCTCGGCGGGCGTGATGTGGCAGGCGAGCCACAGCATCTCGCTCAGCTCGCGCGCGTCCGGCGGCGGCCCGATGGCCGACAGTGCCTCCCGCAGCCGGTCAATCGTCATCGATCGGGCCGGTCAGGTAGGGCATGATGCGGTCGGCCAGGGCGCGGCGGTCCTCGGTGTCGGCGTGGCGGCACAGGTAGACGGCGTTGAGGAGCTGGTCGGTCGCCAAGGTCCCCGACGACGACCGCTCGAAGAAGCGGCGGACGAGGTCGTCGCTCTGGTCGGCCAGCGCCCCGAGATGCTCCCGCACGATCGCCGACAGTTCGGCCTCCCCCGACGGCTGCCGCAGTTCCACGGTGACGCACCGGCGCAGGAACGCGGGCGGGAACTCGCGTTCGCCGTTGCTGGTCATCACGACCAGGGGGAAGGCGTTGCAGCGGACGGTCCCGGCCGTCACCGTGACCCGGGAACCGGGTCCGTCGGCGGTCATGACCTCGGCGTCCGGGTCGGCGCGCCGGGTCAGTTCGGGCAGTTCGTACTCGCCCTTCTCGAAGATGGTGAGCAGGTCGTTGGGCAGGTCGATGTCGCTCTTGTCGATCTCGTCCACCAGCAGCACGCGTGGCCGCCCGTACGGGAGGAGCGCCGTTCCGAGCGGCCCGAGGCGGATGTAACGGCCGATGTCCTCGTCGGCCGGCGCGTCGTCGCGTCCCGCCGCGTACAACCGGGTCAGCGGGTCGTACTGGTAGAGGCCGTCGCGCAGCGTGGTCCGGCTGGTGATGGGCCAGTGCAGGACGGACCCGAGGCCGAGTTCGTGGGCCACCGCGTAGGCCAGCGTCGATTTCCCGGTACCGGGCGGACCCGTCACCAGCAGCGGCCGGCGCAGATACAGCGCGGCGTTGACCTGCTGCACCGCATCGTCCGACGGCCGGTACGTGGTCGCCTGATGCTCGTTCCCGGAAGGACCGCCCGGGGACGGCAGCACGGGCTCGCCGTCGAACGCGCGCCAGGGCGGCGGCGGCGGCAGCCGGTCGATGCCGTCGTGCGGGCGACGGCTCCCGGTGTAGAGCAGCCAGTCGGGCACCTATACCTCCATGGCGAGCGGGGGGTCGGGAAGCCGGGACGGGTCGTCCCACAGCAACGTCAGGTCGCGTCCGCAGTGCGGCTCGTCCTTGGGGGCGACGAGTGCGGCCTTGCGCAGGGCGAGCGCCACCCGGGGCAGGTCGACCGGGTGCTTGCCGCCGACGGCGGCGGTCAGGTCGTCCAGGACGCGGTGCCCGCGGCAGTCGTCGTGGGACGGCGCGTCGCAGGGCGTCCGCGTCCACAGCATGACCGGGATGCCGTTGTTCAGCGCGGCCGTCAGCCAGCCCTTGACCGGACGCGACCCGTAGACGAGCACGCAGAAGTCGACGTTCGCCTCCAGCCACTCCTCGAACTCGCGGGCCTTGCGCGGCGCGTCGCAGGCGATGGGGCGCGGGTCGCTGCGGCCGCGCTCGGTCAGCAGCCGCCAGCGGTGGTGGGCCTGGTCGCGCCGGAACGAGTCGGGCCGCATCCGGTCGACGTCCCGCACCACGACCGGATACCGGCGCATCGGGATCCGGTTGCGCGGGTCGAGGTACCACTGCTCGAACGGCTTGCCGAGCCAGCCCTCCGGCACCGCGAACTCGATCATCCAGTCGCGGCCGAACAGCGCGGGCGCCAGCGCGGCCACGCCCGCCTCGACCGCCGCGCGCACGCCGCGCTCCGGTACCCGCTCGGTGGGACGGGACGCGCCCGCCGCCCCGTCGATCCACGTGTGCACGGACATGTCGAAGGCGTTGCCGAACGTGACCCGCTCCAGCCGGACGATCACCGACGCGGGCTCCGGCCGCGCGGCCGGGGCCGGGGCCGGTGCCGGGCCGCGCAGGTGCCGGGCCGACCAGGTGGTGAGCCGCCCGCGCGCCGCGTCCGGCAGGTGCGGGCCGAGCGCCGCGACATAGCGGGCGAGCCGCTCCTCCGCCCACCCCTCCGCGACGTACCGCACCGACCCCCACGCGGACCGGAACCCGCCGGACGCCGGACGCCCGGTGATCCGTTCGAGGTCGGCGGCGAGCGGATCGGTGAAGCGCACGCCGCGCAGGAGTTCGCGCAGCTCGCGGCGCGCGTCCGGGGTGAGCCAGCGCAGCGGCAGCAGGTCGTCCAGGTCCTCCCAGTAGGTACGGATGTGCGGGAGCGGGAGCATCCAGCCGAGGTCGGCGCGGTCGCCGTACCGGAGCTCGGCGTTCGTCACCATGCCGATGACCTCGCCGGTGTCCGCGTCGTACACGGCCGATCCGCTGTAGCCCTCTTCCAGCCAGTCGCCCGGCCCGGTCTTCAGCTCCCACCATTCGCGCCGCATGCCCCGGTGAGGGGACGTCGTCACGGTCGCGTGCCGCTCGTTCTGGTCGGTCCGCCGGGGGAAGCCGCAGACGGCGAACGTCCGGCCGGTGACGGTGTGCTCGTGGAGGTCGCCGGGGTCGGCGAGCCGCGCCGGCGCGTAGGGGACGGGCCGGCCCAGTTCGAGGACGGCGACGTCGCCGGGGTCGCCTTCGCGCTCCCAGTCGCCGCAGCGGACGACCTTGGCGGGCAGGTCCTCCAGCAGGCCCGGGAATCCGACGCGCGCCTCGTCCAGCCCCCGGACGGTGTGGGCACAGGTCAGCAGCCGGTTCCCGGTGATGAGGAACGCCGCGCCGAGCTTGCCGCCGGACGGGTGGCCGACCCAGGCGCGCCACTGCCAGTCGTCCACGATGCCCGCTACGCCTCCTCCGCGGCTCCGGCCCCGGCTCCCGCGCTCGGCTGCCCCCACGTCATCTTGACCTTGAGATGGCCCTCGACGGAAGTCTTCGCGATGACGGCCCCGGCCGCCGCGTTGAGCTTGACGCCGAACTCCAGCTCGACGGCGTCGGGGTTCAGGTCGCCGCCGCGCAGCGCCGCGAGCGCCGACTGGGCCGCCTCCCGGACGTTCTCGAAGGCGTCCTCGAACCTGCCCGCGGCCTCGCGGAAGATCTCCCCGGAGCGGGACACCGACTGGAATCCGGGGTCGCGGTCGTCGCTCTCCACGACGATGGTGCCGTGCTCGGTCTGCCAGCGGACCAGTTCGTTCACGCGGGCAAACCTATCAAGATCATGCGATGGGGAATGGTTTGCTTGAGGCAGGGCGGCCACAGGAGGACATGGTGATCACGGTCGAGCAGGTGCGGGCGCTCGCGAGGACCCTGCCCCGCACCTCGGAGCACCTCATCAGGGACCGGGTGAAGTTCCGCGTCGGTTCCATCGTCTATGTCGCCTTCTCGCGGGACGAGACCGTAATGGGTTTCGCCTTCCCCAAGGAGGAGCGCGAAGCGCTGGTGGCCTCCGAGCCGGAGAAGTTCCACCTCCCCCGTGAATCCGATCTGCGCTTCAACTGGGTCCACGCGTGGACGGCCGCGCTCGACGAACCCGAAATGCGGGAACTGGTCATCGACGCGTGGCGGATGGTCGTTCCGAAGAAGGTCGCCGCCGCCCGCCTCGACGGGCTTTAGTGCGGCGGTGGCATCGGGTCGATGGCGTTGGCGGCGCTGCACCCTCCCTCGCCCGGCATGCGCTGGATCCGGGACGGTGACCACACGCTCGTCCGTCCCGGCGCGACGCGGGCGAGGACGCAGTCGAACGCGTCCGACAGGTACGGCCTGACCCTGAGCACCAGGCCGACGGTGTCCCCTTCGGTCCTGAACTCGCGGGTGATCGCCGGGTCGAGACGCAGCGACGCGACCGCGGCCCGGACCTTCGCCTCGTCCGCCCTGCCCCCGGCCGGGACGCGCGGCAGCGCCTTCTCCAGCTTCTTCTCCGGGATATCGGGCGTCTTCGGCCACGGCCCGAAGTCCATCGGCGCCCCCGGCGGGCAATCCACCAGACGCGTCTCGTACTCGTGCCATTCCGTCGTCGTGGAGAACCGCATCTGGAAGCAGCGCTGCACGGTGACGGACTCGCGGGGGTGCGGCCCGGGTTCCGGGCCCGTTCCCGAGACCCGGAGGACGAGGACGACCCCCGCCCCGGCGGTCGAGGTGCCCCCCACGCGCATGACCTCGACGCCGTCGAGGTCCGTCGCCCGGCGCGCCAGGTCCCGGGCGGGCCACACCCGGGCGGTGTAGAGCTTGTCGCCGGCGCGGTCGGCGACCGTCCGCGCGTTGGCGGTGGCGGCGTCCTCGGTGGCCTGGGCCTCGGGCGTCGCGCCCGCCCCGGGGTAGGGGACCTGCCCGCAGCCGGCGGCCAGCAGGACGGGAACCAGGAAGATCGCTAGGCGGCGCATCCGGCCATGATCGCGGGTCGCCGTGGAGTCTCGATATCCGCTCATGTACTCATCTGGCGGTGAGTGTCACGGCGATCGCCGGGTGGTCGGAGGAGGAGACGTCCTCGTTCGTCGCGTCGTGTCCCGCGAGGCCGGACGTGACCAGGATGTGGTCGATCGGCCGCGACCCCGTCACCGGCGTCGCGAACGGACGGGACGAGGCCAGCGCGTCGGTCAGCCCCGCGCCCGTCAGCGTGCGCCACGGCCGGGTGTCCGGCTCCAGGTTGAGGTCACCGGCGAGGACGACCTGGCGGCCGTCCCTCCCGGCGGCACGGACCAGGCCGGCGAGCTGCTCGGCCTGCCCGAGGTCCGACCAGTCCGCCGGCGGCTGCGTGTGCGTGGCGATCACCGTGATGTCGCGGCCCTGCCAGCGCAGCCCGACCGAGAGGGCCTGCGCGCCGGTCGGCCCGCCCTTCACCAGCGGCGTGTTCCGGACGGACGTGACCGGCAGATCGGTGAGCAGCGCGTCGCCCCACACCTCGTCCCCGGCCGGTGCCCAGATCGCCCGCATCCCCAGCCGCGCGGAGATCAGCCGCAGCGAGTCGCGGCCCCCGTTCAGCAGCCACGCCCGGTCGACCTCGCCGAGGACGACCACGTGCGGCCGCATGGCGCGCAGGACGTCGGCCTGCTCGGTGACGGTCATCGTCCCGTCCAGGCCGTAGCCCATGCGCACGTTGTAGGCGGCGATGCGCAGCCCGCCGTCGTCGACCGGCCGCCAGTCCGGCCCGGTGTCGCGCCACAGCGGCACGGCCGCGACCGCCAGCACGGCGACGACCGCCGCGCCCGCCGCCCACAGGCCGAGACCGTTCTCGCGCTGCGGTGCCGGGGCGCGGACGGCCGGCAGGGCCACGCCGAACGCCGTGAGGACCGGCACCCAGCGGTTGGGCGTGCCGAGGTCGTAGGCGGAGTAGTAGGCGAACATCAGCACCACGAACAGCAGCCAGCCGCCCGCCATCGCCGTCCCGCGCCTGCCGGGCCGGTCGGGACCCGAGGCCGGCGCCGGGACGGACGCCGCCCAGCCGAGGCATCCGGCGAGCGCGAACTGCCCGAGCACCTGGGCGCCGACCGTCCAGGCGGGGGAGACGCCGTGGACGCCGTCCACCGTGGCCCGCCCGGCGGCGAACCCGACCGCCGACAGGACGAGCCCGGCCGCCGGGACGAGGGGGTGCCGCGTCCAGAACCGGGGACGGGCCGCGACCGCCACCGACAGGGCCGCCGCCCCCGCGACGACGGCCGCCGCGACGCCCGCGGACCATCCCGCGCTGGCCTGCGCGTGCGCCGCATTGCCCGTGTACATGCCCCACAGAAGGAACGCCGGGCCCGCCGCCAGCCAGATCCGGGGCGTGCCGGGAGCTTCCTGGGGGCCGGGAGCTTCCGGGGTGCCGTGCGTTTCTGGGGTGCCGTGCGTTTCTGGGCGGTCAGAAGGGCGCCGGGTCAGCGCGAAGGCGAACAGCGCCAGGTAGACGACGAGCGGCAGCCAGGGCACGACGCCCGCCCGCCACACCAGGTCGATGCCCTCCACCGCGGCGTGCAGCGCCGTCGCCGCCGCGAGCCCGGCCGCGAAACCCGTCATGACCGGCGCCGCGTCCCGGACGGTCAGCGCGGTCGCGGTCAGCCACACCAGCCCGCCGAGCAGGCCCGCGCTCGCCGCGTAGAGCTGAGCGTCACCGCCGTCCGTGCCCTGCAGCACCAGCCGGGCGGCGATCAGCAGGCCCCCGCCCCCGGCGGCGAGCCACGAACCCGGGACGAACCGGGCCAGCGGGACGGTCAGGAACGCGGCCACGAACCAGACCAGGGCGTACGCGCCCATGACCTCGGCCGGGGTCTCGCCCGCCTTGCCCACCAGTGTGATCAGCGACGGCAGGAAGACGTGCAGCACGTCCGCCAGCACGACGACGCCCAGCAGGACGTCCCATCGGATCCGCGACATCGGCGCCCTCCCGCACAAGAATGTGAGGAAGTCTCACGTAAGGCGGGGACGGATGCAAGGGGAGGAAGGGGCAGGCGTCCGTCGGCTCAGGCGTCGGCCGGCTGCACCGCCCGCTCCGCCTCCCCGGCCGACTCCGGCTCCGCCCCGGGAACGGCCGCCGGGCTGCGGCGGCCCCAGGCCATCGCGGCGGCGAAACAGGCGAACGGCAGGGCGGGCAGCATGTAGCGGTAGTCGAAATCGACCGTGATCGGCGGGATGGCCAGCAGCGCGACGCCGGCCGTCCAGAAGAGCGCGGTCCGTGCCCGCGCCCGCCGCCGCACGATCCCGGCCGCGCCGGCGAGCAGGACGACCCCGAGCACCGTTCCGGGCACGCTCACCCGCTCCTGGTAGCCGCGCATCACACCGGCGTACGGGTCGACGATGTGCGTGCGTCCGGTGCCGTGCGAGTACTCGTACACGACCGTCCGCCGGTCGCCGCCGCCGAGCACCGGCAGGTCGGGCTTCCGCGCGGTCGGCTTCGTCGGGAAGTGGTACCTGGCCTCCGTCCCGACCGTCGGGTACTGCGACCGATGCCAGGAGAACGTCCGGACGAAGAAGTCGTAGGAGACGACCTTCGCGTAGTCGAGGGGCTGGTTCCGGATCGCCCAGAGCGCGAACCGCTGCGCCCGCGCGTTGGTCTCCTCGTCGAACGCCCGCCCGTTGGACCACCCGGTCGGCGAGTTGGCCTCCCAGATCTGGTGGGACGACGCGGGCCGGTTCTCCTTCGCCCCGTACGGGCACAGGCTCGCCAGGTCCGGCGGCGGCGTGTGCGCGTCGCAGTCGGCGAACGCGGCCGTCCGTCCCCACAGGAAGATGCCGTCCACCCCGGTCATCCCGAACCGGCCGTGCTCCTGCTGGAACCACGTCGCGTACGCGCCCACCGGCAGCAGGAACGTCACCGCGAGCGCCAGGTACGCGGGCCACCTCGTCCGCCGGACCAGCAGATACAGGACGACGATCAGGAACAGCGGCACGCCGACCGTCCGGGTGACGGCCGCGACCCCCAGCAGCGCGCCCACCACCGCCGCGCGCCGCCACCCGGCGGCCCCCGGCTTGGCCAGCACCAGCAGCGCCCCGAAGATGAGCACGGTGAACAAGGTGTCCGACAGGAGCAGATGCTCGAGTTCGATCTGGTAGGAGTCCAGCAGGATCGGCGTGACGGCCAGCGCCGCCCACGTCCGCCGCACCTCGAAGTCGCGGACCAGCATCCGGTAGCCGACCGCCGCCAGCCCGACGATCGCCGCGTGCTGGAGCAGCGTCACCAGCGCCAGGCTGTGGAACGGCTTCAACCCCCACAGGAACAGCCCGTAACCCGACGGCCGCAGCGGATGCGGGAACGGGTCGTCGGCGATCCGCAGGAAGTCGTAGCTGTCGTTGAACCACAGCACGCCCCGGAACCCCAGCATGGTGACGACCCGCAGCACCACTCCCGCGAGCAGCACCGCGACGAACAACCAGTTGCCCCTGGCGGCGGCAAGCAACGCACCGGCCTTCGGTCGGCGGTCGGCCAGAGGGGAGAGCAGCACCGGGGAACCTAACTGTGGACGTGCGGGCGGACGGAATCCCGCGCCGAGCGAACATCGGCCGTATCACGCCGGGGGCGGGCCACCAGGCTGCGTCACCGCTACCGCCCACGCATCGCCCGAGATCCTACCAGCGCACTTGTCACCCACCTCCGACGTCCAAGGCCCGCCCGGAGTTCACCAGCCCGCTGCGGCCAGTGCGGCGGCCAGCTTCGGGGCGACCAGTCGCGCCTCGGCCAGTCCGGCGATGTGGTCGAGCCCTTCGAACTCGATGACCTCGAAGCCCGCCTGGCGCAATCGTCCGGCGCGGTCGCGGACACGGCGCGCGATGGCGCTGCCGCCCACGTAGTCGTACATCCGGCATTCGGGTTCGCCGTCCACGGACCCGTACCAGAGGATCTTCGGCCCCTTCAGGGCCGCCAGGACCTCGGCATCGTCGCGCGCCGCCCACTCCCGGTACATCAGGATGCCCAGGTGGTGCAGGTCCGCCTCGCTCTGGAGCCCGGCCTGCAGCAAGGCCGCGCGGGCGCCCTCGACGTAGCCGAGCCAGTAGTCCGCTCCGGACAGCAGGGGGAACCCGCCGATCATGAGGCCGACCGCGCGATCGGTGGCGCCCACCAGGAAGCCCGCCAGCGCGGCCATGCCCGAGTACCCGGCGAGGACGAAGTCGCCCGCACCCCCCGCGTCCGCGACGGCGTGCAGGTCGGCGATCTCGACGTCCGTGGGGAAGCACGTCCAGGACGTCGGGTCCCACGGCCCGCTCGACTCGTCCTCCGGCTCCATCACCCCGACGACCTGGCGGGGCTTGTAGCGCACCACCCGGTACCCGTTCGCCGCCAGCGCGGACGCGAGGGCGCCGTGCTCGGCGCGCATCCTCGACGGGAAGACGATGGCCGGGCCGTCGCCCTTCACCTCGTACCACAACGTGAATCCGTCATCGGTGACCGTGGTCGCCACGATGGCCTCTCCTCTGCTCGTCCCCTACGCAGTATGGGGCGGTTGCCAGCCGCGGGTGAGGATGTCGAAGACCGTGTCGACGGCGGCCCGGCGATCCTGCCCGCCCCGGGCGAGGGTCGGGATCTCCAGGACGAACCGGGCGAGGGCCGCGCAGGCGAGGTCGTCATGCTCGGCGCCGACCTCGTCCGCGATGGCGGCGCTGAGGACGTCGGCGTGCCGGGTCCACATGCGTTCCGAGTACGCGCGCAGCGCGGGCGTGGACTCCACGAGGTCGGTGAACTCGGCCCGCTGCGGATGCGCCGCGATCGGCAGCCAGGTGGCGAGGACGTGCTGCCGGAGCGCTTCGAGGATGCTTTGCCCCGCGGGCCGCCCCCGCACCGCGCCGACCAGTTCCGACTCCCGCTCCTCGTCCTGGTCGAACACCAGTGCTTCCTTGCCGGTGAAGTGCTTGAACACCGTGGTGGTCGACACGTCGGCGGCGTCGGCGATGTCGCGGATGCTCACCTGGTCGTAGCCGTGTTCCAGGAAAAGCCGCAGCGCCGCGTCGGCGATCGCCTGCCGGGTGGCGGCCTTCTTGCGCTCGCGGCGGCCGGTGGGGGGCGTGGTCATGAGGAGAGCCTATCCGATAGTGGCACCAGTGACTAAGTTGACTCGTTGCACTTTTTAACTCAGTCTGCTTTTCTTGGTGGCGGCGGGTCACGTTCGAGCCGGTGGCTCGGCCCGCTCGCCCGATGCCCCTCCGCACCGACCGAAGGAAACGATCATGAACTTCCCGACACCCGACCACGCCCGCATCAGCGTCATCGGCGCCGGCCCCGGCGGCCTGACCTGCGCCCGCATCCTCCAGCGGCGCGGCATCGCGGTCACCGTCCACGACCGCGACCCGGGCCCCGGCGCACGCGACCAGGGCGGCACCCTCGACCTGCACGCCGACAACGGCCAGCTCGCCCTGCGCGAAGCCGGCCTGCTCGACGCGTTCTTCGAACTGGCCCGCCCGGAAGGGCAGGAGATGCGGCAGCTGGACCCGTCCGGCGCGCTCAGGTCCCACCACGTCCCGGAGCCGGACGAACTCGTCAAGCCGGAGATCGACCGCGGTCGGCTGCGGAACCTGCTGCTCGACTCCCTGGAGCCGGGGACGGTGCGGTGGGGCCGCCACCTCGACACGGTCGGCGGCACCGCCGGCGGGCCGCGGCGGCTCAGCTTCGCCGACGGCACGACCGTCGAGACCGACCTGGTCATCGGGGCCGACGGGGCCTTCTCCCGGGTGCGTCCGGCCGTGTCCCCGGCCGTCCCCGAGTACAGCGGGGTGAGCTTCCTGGAGGCATGGTTCTCCGACGTCGAGAACCGGCACCCCGAGATCGCGGAGCTGGTCGGCCAGGGCGGCGCCCACGCGGCCGACGGCGAGCGCGGCATGTTCGCCCAGCGCAACGGCGGGGACCACATCCGCGTCTACATCATCCGGCGGGTCCCGGCCGACTGGATCGCCCGGTCCGGCCTCACCCTCGGCGACACCGACCGCATCCGCGCCCGGCTACTGGACGAGTACGCCGGCTGGTCGCCCCGCCTGCGCCGCCTGATCAGCGACAACGACGGCCGCTACGTGGACCGTCCGATCTTCGCCCTGCCCGTCCCGCACACGTGGGAGCACGACCCGGCGGTGACCCTCCTCGGCGACGCCGCCCACCTCATGCCCCCGCTCGGAGTCGGGGTCAACCTCGCCATGCTGGACGCCGCCGAACTGGCACTCGCCATCGCCAACGCCGCCACCGTCGACGAGGCCGTCCGCGCCTACGAGATGACGATGCTTCCCCGCTCCACCGAGACGGCCAAGATGCTCGAAGGCGCCGCGGAACACCTGCTCTCCGCCGACGTCCCCGACTTCGACGACGACCCCCGCCCCTGACTTCGCCGCCGACCCGGGCAAGCGGAGGCGGGGCGGCCGGGGGGACGGACGCGCCGCGGGGGTCCCCCGC
>NZ_JBEYTW010000097.1:0-32852 GCF_040643275.1 Spirillospora sp. NPDC047418 | reverse complement strand
CTTCTGTCTTCACACACCGATGATCACCGGTGGCCGCACCCGTTCCCGGACCAGCCCCGACCAGCAAGATCGCGATCTACAACTGGAGTATTAGGCGATAACCGTTCGGCGACAGTGTGCAGGTTCCCCACGAGCCCGGGCTGAGCGCGCCGATTCCGACGGTGCGAGCTCGAGTCTTGGCGACGGGGTCGGTGAACGGAGCGAACCGGCCCCCATCCTGCGTGCACGCCTGCAGCGGCTGCAGCAGCCTCAATAGGCCGACAGACATCTCGATCACCGCGCGTGAATACCGGAACGGAGTATTCCTGAATCACTTATAGAGTCACCCTGCAAGCCCCAACAAGATAGGAGGACGACCATGACCGTCCGCACGACTACCGACCCCGAGACCAGCACCACCACCCCCGGGAACGAGGCCGTCCGTCCGTTCCATGTTGCGATCCCGCAGGCGGATATCGACGATCTGCGAGACCGCCTGGCGCGGACCCGTTACGCGCCGGAAGCGCCGGAGGATTCGTGGAAGTACGGCACGCCGGTGTCGTATCTGCGCGACATGGTCGCACGCTGGCAGGACTTCGACTGGCGTCAGGTCGAGACGCAGATTAATGCCTACCCAAATTTCGTGACCGAGATCGAGGGGCAACCCGTTCACTTCATCCATGTCCGATCCGAAGTGGACAGCGCTCGGCCGTTGCTCCTGGCACACACCTACCCCGGTTCCGTACTGGACTATCTGAACATGATCGGGCCGCTCGTCGACCCGGTCACGCACGGCGGCCGCGCGGAGGATGCCTTCCATGTGATCGTCCCGTCAATGCCCGGCTTCGGTTTCTCCACGCCGCTGGTGGGGGGCGCCTGGACCATGGCCCGCGTCGCCGCCACGTATGACGTGCTGATGCGCCGACTCGGCTACGACTCCTATGGTATCCACGGCAGTGACGGCGGTGCGATGATCGCTCGAGAGCTCGCCGTGATCGATCCGGCCGGATTCCTCGGCGCACACGTCCTGCACCTCTTCTCCTTCCCCACCGGTGCTCCCGGTGAGATGGACGGCTTCGGCGAAGCGGAATATGCCGCGCTCGGCCATATGCAGTGGTTCCAGAGCGTCGGGGGCTACAACCAGATGAACGGGAGCAGACCCCAAACGATCGGGGCCGCGCTCGCCGACTCCCCGGTCGGCGTGTTGGCCTACAGCGAGCTGTTCGAGAGCTTCGGCAACGGCACCAGCTTGGTCGCGCCCGAACAGATTCTCGCTCAGGTGAGTCTTTACTGGCTGACCAATACCTACGCCACCGCTGCCCGCTACCACTACGAGGAGCAGCAGTCTGGCGCAGAGCCGGTGGTCAGCACGGGGCGAATCGGGGTCGCCGTCTTCAAAGATGATTTCCAGACGATCCGTGCCTTCGCGGAGCGCGACAACGCCAGGATCGTGCGTTGGTCGAACTTCCCGCGCGGTGGCCACTTCGCAGCCATGGAGGTGCCCGAAGACCTCGTCACCGACCTTAGGGCATTCTTCGCCGTGGATCCGGTCGGCTGATCGGCTCGATACCGACGAGGGAGACGAGAAATGAGCAATCTTATCTATCTGTGGATCGCCGTGTGTGTCGTCGCCGGTGCGGCGCTGGCCTTGATTGTCCCCGGTCTGGACCTTGGCTTCGGCATCGCGATCGGCACGGCCATCGGGATCGCCGGGGGCGCCGGCCATATCTCACACGAGCGGAGCGCGGGGCGATTCCCTGATCGGGCAGGCGAGAGGGGAGCCCCGTGACGCCGCCGAAGGACCGGCAGAACGTGAGCTCAGGCTCGCCGTACGAACCGTCGATCGGTTTCAGCAGGGCAGTGCGCGTGGGCGACCAGGTCTTCGTCTCGGGCACGGCTCCGGTCTGGCCCGACGGTCATGTCGATCCAGACCCGGTGGCTCAGGCGGAACGATGCTGGGAGATCGCGCTCGCCGCCTTGGCCGAGGCTGGCGGGGAGCCGCGTCACGTGGTCCGGACACGCCAGTTCATCACCGACCGATCCCACCAGCAGGCCGCATCCGCGGTGCACGGCAGGCTATTCGGCGACGTCCGGCCGGCCTCGACCATGGTCGTTCTCCCCGGCCTGCTCGACGCGCGCTGGCTTCTTGAAGTTGAGCTCGACGCGGTGATCGCCTGAGCGGCCCGACAGATCATGTCGATGTGGTTGGCGCCACGCCGTATGGCACTGACAGTAGTCGGCCATCGGCGCCGTGCGGCTCGTTGATGCTCAAGGAGGATGGAATGCTCGTTGATTTGAAGCCTGATGACCCGGGCTGGGGCGCCGCGCTGCCTGTGCTGCAAGAGCTCCGGCCCCATATGACCAGTGAGTTGCTTTCGCAGGTGCTCGACGAAGGAAGTCGACAGGGGCTGAGGTTCACTGCTCTCTTTGAGCACGACCGGTGTGTCGCCGTGGCAGGCTGGCGGGTGGTCGCCAACACCAGCTCGATCCGCAAGCTCTACGTGGACGACCTGGCTACCGCAGCCGCTGATCGGTCGCGGGGTCACGGCGCAAGCCTGCTCGCCGCCCTGGCCCAACGTGGCCGCGATCTGGGTTGTCGACTGATCGAGCTTGACTCCGGCGTACAACGCCATGACGCCCATCGCTTCTACGTCCGCGAACGCATGGCGATCATCGCGCATCACTTCAGTAAGCCCTGCTAGCCCCAGGCTAGCCGTCAACTCGCCCAGGGGAGCCCATGCCGTCCCGTCTCAACCGCGTCGTCGTCTCCGTGCGGAACCTCCACGAAAGCCTTGCCTTCTACGCGGACCTCCTCCGCCTTGAACTGGTAGAGACACGACCAGGCTTTGCCACGCTCACTGCGGGCGGCGGCGTACAGCTTGGTCTGCACGAACGTGACACCGAGCCCAGCGATCGCGCTGTGGCGCTCAGCTTCGCCGTCGGAGATCTGGACCGCGTCTGCAACGCGTGGGACAGCGCCCAGGGTACGGTGGTCGATCTGCCCGCAGACCAGCCGTGGGGCGAGCGAATGGCCATGGTGCGTGATCCCGATGGGCACCTCGTCTGCCTCGTGCAGGAGCCGTCGTGAGAAGACCAGCAAGTCTGCGCTCGTCGATGATCGACTCCAGTGGACCAACGCTGATCAGCATCAGACGATATTCTCGCGCAATGCGAGCTGGGGAGTCGATCTAGGGCATCGTTAACCTGGACTCGTTGCGCTCTGCCAGCCAGAACGATCCTGATGTCGCCCGAGTTGAGCTGGATCAGGAAGTCAGTTACAACTACTACAACTGAGTGCCCGGCCCAGGTTACCGCGCCCCTGAATTCGACTACTTTGAAGTCTCGGCAGTGATGTGTGACGGAGGACCGGACGCTCAGTGTCGCATCTGACTACTGAGCGACTCTCGGGCAAGAGGCTCGTGCGTTCAGCGAAGAAGCAAATGAGTTCTGGTCGAGCATAGACCGGAAGCGTTACGACCATACGCGTGGGTTCCCGCTTATCGAGCGTCTTTCGTTGCGCCGGAAGGACGGCCACTGCACTGACCAGCGCCGTCCTCAGGCGACCGCACGGACGGCGCTTCAATCGCTACCGCTGGCGAAGGTCGAACACGGTCCCGGTCCCGTTAACACGGTAACCCGGCGACGGCCGCCCGGCCTCAGCGCCCCTTCCGCCCGATGCTGCCTTCCTTCACTCAACGTGTCGCGGGGGCACGGTCAAGACGGCTTCAGTGTCCAGCGGCTGCAGCTGCCGACCTCCCATGCCCGGGATAGGGCCACTCACGCGTCGAGAATGCGCGCTATCTTCGCCGAAGATCCGCTCGGCACCGAGCATCGCGACGCCGATGAACTGAAGGAGGACCACCAGGTCAGGCCGGACGCGGACGTCAGCCGATGGTGACCTTGACGGTCCCGTAGGCGAACCGCCCGTTCCCGTCGCTCTGGACCGCGACGATCAGGGTCGGCCCGGGCCGCAGCGGCTCGCCGAACGGCTCGTCGCGGCCGTCGGGGCCGCGGATCGCGCCGGTGGCGCCGGGCGTCAGTCGGCCGGCCTGCACCGCGACGTACGCCGGCGGGTCGGCGGTCGCGGCGCGCATCGGCGGACGGTCGCCGAGCTTTGCGTGCGCCGCCGGCTCGAGAATGCGGACGGTCGCGGCGGGCGCCGGATCGACGCGCCCGTCGGGGCCGCCGGCCGCCATCGAGTGGACGACGACGGCCCCGGCGGGGCGCAGCGTCCGCTTCTCGACCAGCAGGTACAGGAACGCGCTGGGCGTGCCGCGGCCCTGCGTGACCGTGCCGACGAGCCGCCACTCGGCGGGGCCGCGCGGGTCCGGGGTGATGCGGGCCAGCGCCGCGGCAAGGCGACCCGGCGACCCGTACGATCGCCGCGCCTCGGGGGTGAGCAGCCGCCACGCCGCCTGGGCATCGCGGTGCGCCGCCGCGTGCTGCCACTCGCGGGGCACCTCCTTGACCGCGCTGGTGTCCGGCGGCGGCTTGCAACTGCAGTAGTGGGGATGGGCGGGCTCGTCGAGGACCGCCACCAGGAGCACCGCCGTCCCCGCGACGACGGCCAGGGCCGCGATGATCACCCACGGGAGTCGGCTCCGCCGGAGCAGCACCGCGCGGACTCTCATTCTGGTTCCCCCAATGTGCTCGTGACGCCGAAATCAGACGGGCCGGGCCGCGCAGGGGTTCCGCTCCGGTGTGGTGGGCGCGGGCCGTCTCTTGGACGACCTCCCAGTACGGCGTGCTCGCCGGCGGGTTCAACTGGTCGCGGGAGGCGAACCGGCCGGTGGCCGGGTCGTACAGGCACGCCCGCAGCGCGGTTGCGAGCGCTTCATCGGCTGGCTCGGGTATAACGTCCTGTCTCCCATGATCGCGGTGGCGGCGGTCACCGCGATCGCCGTCGGGATCAGGTGGTCGACGGCACCGGTCGCCTCGGTGGCCATGATCACCGCAGCTAGCGGTACGCGGGCCGCGGCGCCGACGCAGGCCGCCATTCCGGCGACGACGAAAGGCACGGGTCCCGGGACCGGGAATCCGGACATCTCCATGAGCCTCCAGCACACGGCGCCCGTTGCCGCGCCGATGACCATCGCGGGTCCGAAGACACCGGCGGGGCCGCCTGACCCGACGGTCAGCGAGGTTCCCACGACCTTCGCGAACGGCAGTGCCAGCAACACCCACACGGGGGTGCCGAGCAGCCATTCGGCGTCCATGTCGGACTGCGCAACGCCGTAACTGGTGCCGAGAACGCCGGGCAGGAGCAGTCCGAGCGCACCAACTGCCAGGCCGCCGACAGCGGGCTTGACCGGCCAGGGAATCTCCCGGCGGGCGTCAAAGAACGCTTTGGCGCGATGGAGATTCCAGCAGTAGCAACGGGCGACCAGCCCCGCGAGCAGACCGAGTCCCAGGAAGAGCGGCAGATGAGCGAGATCGACGACTCCGGCCAGCTGATCCCCGAACATCGGGCCGAAACCGCAGACAGCGGCGAACTCCGCGTACGCCACGGCCGTCGCGATCAACGAGGGGATCAGCATTTCGGGCGCTATATCCCGGCGGTAGAGCAGTTCGACGCCGAGGAGCACACCTCCGAGCGGCGCCTGAAAGATCGCGCCGATCCCGGCGGCCACGCCTGCCGTGGCCGCGACGCGGGCGTCGGCGTCGCTGAGGCGAAGGACACGAGCCGACACCATCCCGAAGGCCGCGGAGGTCAGTGTGATCGGGCCCTCGGTCCCGCCGGAACCCCCCGTTCCCAGCGTCAGGGCCGAGATGACCACCGTCACGACTGCGTTCCGGCCTTTCATGGCACGCGGCTCGTGATGGATCGCTTTGATCGCCGCGTCGGCGCCGAATCCGCCCGCGTCCGGTGCCAGCCAACGGCCCAGCAGGGCAGCGAGCACCGCGCCGCCCGCGACCAGCAGTGGCACGGCCCACGGTATGCCGATCTCGGTTGCGGGCGAGGAACGCCCGCTGGCGGCGACCGTCGCCGGGAAAAAGCCTCCCAGCAGGCCGAGCGCAGCGTAGGTGACCAGCGAGAGCAACCCGTGGAGGGCAAGCGCTCCGAGGCCGGCCACCATCCCGATCGCGGCCCCGGCCGGCAGCCATCTGAGCAGGTAGGGCCAATCCCGAAGAGGAGTCCGCCGCCGGCCCCGTGCAGCAAGGGATCGGTCGAGGCCGAGCGCCCCCTTCAGGTCCTCCATGCCGGTGACGGCGTCCGGCGGCGCCGACATCGAGGGCTCGGGGGGCAGATCGCCGTCTGCTTTTGCTTCGGAGGCCATGATTAATGACCGTCCGAACGTCCCTTTCAGAAACAACTACCACCGATGATCTTCATGTGAAGAGTGCTCGAACTGGGCGTCGATCGCGCCGGCGGTGGCCGCGGGATCGTTCCAGGTGACGGCTCGGCACGCGGCGAGCAGTGGCTGGCGGTCAGCGTGCGAGCCTGCGCCGGTATGGCGCGGCGAACATCCCCGAGGAGCGACCGCCGACTGCCTCGTCGCCAAGGCCGGGGGTTCAGCACCGCGCGAGCCGTCAGGCAGGCGAACTCCGGGAACTGGCCAGCGACCGCGCGAACCGGTTGGTCGTCGCACAGAGGGTCTCTCGAATCGCCGGTACTTGACCCAGCAGGTCGTCGACTGGTCGATCGTGATTCGATCCGACGCGAGTGTCGCGGACCCTACGCCGGGGACGGCAGTGGGCAGGCGCACCTGGAGACCCGATCGCCGTCCGTACTCGTTACGGGCTCATCGCCCAGGTCCTCGCGGCTCGGGTGGAGGGAATGCACCGACGCCCCGTTCACCCCCTCAGTCACCGCCCGGACCGTCATCGCCGGGATGTCGCAGACATCGCCGATCGGGAAGAGCGACCTGGTCTCGTTGATGACGGCGTGATCGCCCGCGCGCAGCACCACACGCAGGTCCGGCACCAGCGCGAGGGCCGCGATGGCGGCTTCGACGTTGTCCAGGTCGTCGGCGCCCATGGCGGCGAACGCCCGAGCCCGATGCAGGTTGAGCCGCCGCAGCACGTCCCGGTCCTCGGCGTGTGCGATCAGCACCGGGATCCCTGCCGCCCTGGCGAGCCGCAGGTTGGCGGCCTGGGGGTCACGTTCGATCGCCAGCACCGGGATGCGCAGGTGCCGCAACGCCATGCACAGCCGGAGGCTGACCTGGCCCAGTCCCACGACGACGACATGGTCGCGGGTGGGAAGGGTCCGCGGGCCGACGATGTCGACACTGCGCCCGGAAAGGAAACGGTTCACGATCCCCGCGGTGAACTGGGCGCTGAACCCGATGGTCAGCAGCATCCCGATACCAGACAGGACGAGGAACCACCCGGGCGCGGGATGGGACTCCCCAGGGCCGACCGTGGCGACGACACGGGCCGCGGAGTAGAACGCCTCGGCGGCCGGCCGGTGCAGTACGACGACGGCCAGCGACCATTCCAGGAGGAGGGTGGCGGCCAGTCCCGCGAGGCCGGTGAGCAGGATCCTGCTGGTCACATCATGGGGACGGAGTTGGCGGGTGACCGCGTGCAGGAACCGGCGCGGCAGGCGATCGGGACGCCAGGCTTCGGAGGTGACACCGTCGGCGGTCTCGACGAAGACCGCCGCGGGCGAACTGCGGACGTCGACGGCGAGGACCGGCCGGCCGAGGCAGGCTCCAATGATCGCGGGCACCGCGATGTCGGCCGGGGAGGTCACCTGGCAGTTGGGGACGGTCCTCAGCAGCTGGGCGGCGACGGTCCGGTCGAAGAGCATGACCACGAGGCGGATGCGGGGGCGCAGATGTTCGACCAGGAGCGCGTACCTCAGGGCGGTGACGTCGCTGCGGACAAGGACGGCGACCACGTGCATATCGTCGTCCAGCGTGTCTCGCAGCGCGTCCTCGTTGGGCCGGAGCAGATGGGTGACGTCGCTGCCGTGCCGGGTGAGTGACGTGCATGCGAGCCGGGCTATCTCGATGTCGCCGATCACCAGGACGCGTCGCGTTGCTCTCATGCCCCCTACCGTGCGCGCCAGGAAGAACTCGGCATCCCCTTCTCGCACCCTGAAGTCTCTGATGGCGCCGTCGGCCTTTCCTCCTCTTGTGCAGAACGTCCCTGCCCAACGCCGCTGACCGGCGGGGGGTGGGGGAGAAGCTGAAAGGCTCTGAAGCGGTCGGAACACCCGCGCCGCGCCGGAATCCCGGGGGGGCAGCGCGGTCCGGTGCCAACGACCGTGTGCCCAGGCGGTCGCGAGTAACCACATAGGAAGCCGGGAGAGCGGAACCACCGCCAGGCCAGCGCGTCCGGAGCACGGGCGTCGATCTGGCTGGCACGCTGTCCGACTGTGAACGCGGGCGCGAGCTTCACGACTGCCAGTGCGACATTCGAGGGCTGCCGTCTCCGGGAACTGTTTTGAGGGTACACGCGGTCGCACGGACCAGCCGCAAAGAGCCCGATGCGGGCGCCCCGCCTCTGCGTCCCCAGGCAAAGCGCAGAGGCGGGGCGGTGGTTCGCGATCGAGCTCCCATCCGATCCCGAACTCGCACTTACGACGAGCCCTCTCGACCCGGGTGCATGGAAGCGTAGGAACTCCCATCCTCCCAGGCCGGAGGGAATCTTCATGTCTGGGACGCCATAACCGCCGAATACCGATTCCGCCATCTCCGGAAGTTGGCAGTCTCAGTTGCAGGCCAAGGGCCCCAGTGCGGCAATGGCATCGTCGACATATCCAACGACGTCAATGCATTGATGCGGCGCATACTGATACACCGGGCCGGCATAGTACGTGTAATCCCCGCGATCTGACTTGAAACTCTCCCCGTGGAGTGCAATTCCCGCAATTTTGAAGTTCTTGGTGTTGGCCCATGATCCGTACCCGTAGGTGAGGACGCAGTTTTTCCGCGTTCCGGAGTTCCAGAAGACCTCGAGAGTTCCCTTTCGGGTCCCGCCGCTCGTCTTGATGGGGTAGGACCTGATGAGGTAGTAGCCGCTTCCGCAGGGCCCAGATGCGCTGGCCGCGCTTGCGGTGGCGACGAGTCCGGCAGAGACCATCCCTGCGCATGCCACGGCCGCGAGGATTTTGCGAGGACGCATGACTCTTCCTTCGCTCGATGAGTATCGCTTCTGTCGTAGTGATGACCGTCCGGGCCGAGCGGAAAGGCGCAACTCCAACCGCGCCGCCTGGCCGTTCGTCGTCCAAGAAGGCGACGAGGTCGACCCGACGGTGACCGCCCCCGGCAGGGATCTCGGACACCGTGCCTGTGGGACCTGGTGAACCGGAACGACGTCGCCGCCCGCCTCACCGCCGCCAAGAACGCCTGACACCTCATCAGGCCCGCGGACCGCGGCGCCCACCGGACTCCGGATCATGCTCAGAACACGTTCCCCGGGTCCGGCGGGCGCCGCTTCGCATTCTCCACCCACCACCGGCCCGATCGCCCTCCGTGGCGCATGAGGAGGGTGACCTCGACCGCGCTGGTCACGGACATGCTGCGGAGCGCGAGTCATGCGGCACGCAGACTGGCCGGAGACTCCCGAGCAGCTCGCGTCCTACTCGGAGAAACTGGAAGCCTCGACACACCGCAAGGGGTTCGGGCGTGGGTCGTCCGGGACGGCGGCAGACTGGTCGGCATCTGCTACGGCTGGCCGCCCGCCCCGTCCGGACGTGACCGGCCAGCGCATCCCCGGCGGGCCGGCCCCGCCACTGCTCCAGCGCGTCCGTCGGGCTCCCCGGCCCGGCGAACACCAGTCCGCCACACGCACCGCGGCCAACCCGACATCGCCGCGAGCTTCGGCCGCCCGCGCGTCCGCGTCGATCTCGGCGGACCCGCGCAGCCCGCACGGTACCTCCACCCGCAGCCCCACACTGCGCTCGAAATAGGACTGCGCGCGAACGGAGATCTCCGCGACGTTCTCCTGGAACCCGTACGGAGTGTCCAGCAGCACCGCCGAGGCCGGACGACGCCCGGGCGACCAGCGCGAGCTCGACATGGTCGACACGGCGCAGGCCGAAGAGGTCATTGTGCGGCCAGTGCCCGACGCTCGGCTGCGGGGCTGTAGCTATCGAGCCCGATCACGCCCGCTGCGCGGTTGTCGGGACGGGTGAGACGGAGCGACCTGCTCGTCGATGCCGCGCTCGGTGACCGCCAGTTCGGCTCCGGTTCGCGGATCCGGCTGCGAGCCACCAGCAGCTCCGCCTGCTCCGCCCGAGGTCGTGCCGGATGCCTGAATCTTGTCGATGAGGTCTTGTTCGCGCTCAGAGTAGACGGTCTGGTCGCTGATGCCGAGGTCCTGGGCGATCCAGCGGACGCGGACGTCCGGCCCCGACCAGATCCAGCGGCGGTCCAGCGAACGCACAGTGCCCGGCCGGCGTACGGTGAACGCCGACCGGGCGAGAGTTCCGCGCGGTGACGCCGGTTATGCGCCTTGCTTGAATTGAATGATCTGCAGGTAGTTTCCATCGGGATCGGCGAACGTGCCGAAGCGGCCCAGGGGCCGGTCCTCGACGGGAGAGACCCACTTCACCCCGGCTGCCCGCAACTGCGCCTCGACGGCGTCGAAGTCATCGACATGAAAGTTGATGATCATCCGGCCGGGTTCGCTGTTCTTCGCGCCGACGTCGTCGCGTCCGTCGATGACCAGCAGGAGACCGCCGAGATCGAACGGCCCGTCGCCCTCGTGCCCCGGTGCCAGCGCCTTCCGGTACCAGTCGCGCAGTTCCGTGGGCCGTGTGGTCCCGAGAAGGATGCTGCCGGGTTCCAGGGTGATCATTGAGACTTCCTCATTTCTGCCGACCGGCTCGGGCCGCGGTGGCGGCGTGCTGGTGGGCGGGGGCATCCCCGTCCTCCTTCGGGTTGGGCTGCCCCTCCCCCGTAGTGATCAGGTTGCGCAGGCTGCCGCCGATGTAGCCGGCCCACGCGTTGGCGCACACGTCGTAGCACTCGTACTGCGGGACCAGGCCCACGTGGGTGAAGTGAATTTCGGCGCCGCCGCCGTTTTCCGTGATCTCGAAGACGACCTCGGTGTCCTTCCATTCGGCCTGGTCGTCGGTGAAGTTGAAGTAGTTGTCCAAGACCAGCCACGCGACCTTCCGGCCGGGCACCAGTTCCGTGACGCGGATCCTGCAACGGTGGACGTCCTTGAAGCGGTAGTCGAACTCGCCGCCGACCCGGTCGGCGACTCCCTCGACGCCTTGCGACCACCACCCGCGAACGTCGGTGATGGCTTCGAACGCCTCCTGGGGCGACCGGTCCACCGCGAAGGTGGTGGCAAAGCTCCGCTCTCGATCAACTTGCATCATGCAAGTCACCGTAGAGCAGTAGCTTTCATGACGCAAGTAGATGGCATAGACTGAGCCTCATGCTGGGGAAGACCTACGATTCGCAGGTGTGCTCGATCGCGCGCGCGCTGGAGGTGGTCGGCGAACGCTGGAGCCTTCTGATCGTCCGCGACGCCCTGTTCGCCGGGGCAACCCGCTACAGCGACTTCCAGCGCAGCCTCGGCGTCGCCACCAACATTCTCAAGGCCCGCCTCAACGGCTTCGTAGACGCCGGGATCATGCGGCGGAACAGGTACTCCGAGCGGCCCGAACTGTACGAGTACCTGCTGACCGACAAGGGCAGGGCACTCGCGCCCGCGCTGGTCGCGCTCACCGAGTGGGGCGACCAGTGGGCGACGGACGGCAAACCGCCGATCCTCTACGTCCACTCGGAATGCGGCACCGGAATCACCCAGCACACAGTGTGCGAGCACTGCGGCCGCGTGGACGACCCGACCAAAGTCCAGGCCACGATCGGGCCCGGCATGCCCCCCGAACGCATTCCGTAGAAGGTTCGGCTGCCGGCCCGTCTCGAGCATGGGGCCCACTGCGATCAGGCCTTGCCGTACCGCGCCCGCCAGAGCCGACCGGAGCGGCGCACGGACCCGCCGCATGGTCGCTGCCCCGACCGTCCGGCGGTGCGGCGGAAATCCGGCGGTTTCAGGAGCCTCGCATCCAGCTCGGATTTCGTCCGGTTGCTGCTCAAGGCGTCGTTCCGGGGCCTGGTCGCGGCGGCGCCAGCCGGACGCCCTGTCCCCTCGGCGAGGACGTGGACGTCGGCCCGGTGTCGTGGCTGCGGTTCTGGTGTCACGACCCGGCGGGGTCGAAGACCGAGTCCCAGCGCGGCTACACGATCAGCGAATGGGACGCGGGCGTCGGCCGGCTCTCCGTGGACTTCGTCCTGCACGACCCGCCCGGCCCCGCGACGGTGCTGGTGATCGGGTACGGGGTCCCGGAAGTTCATCTGGCGCCGGCCGCTTGAGGCCCGTCGAGGGACTCTCACGAGCCGGACGCCGACACCGCGAGGCAGTACTTGGCGAGGACGTCCGCGGGGCCGCTGGCCGGGACGTGGGTGGCGAACATCCACAGGAGTTCACCTGAGAACCGCTTGTGGTAGCGCTTGGGGCCCAGCCCGAAGAAGGACGAGCCAGGCTGGTACCAGGCTTTCTCGTGTAGCGCCGTATAGGTCAGGGACTGGCTGGAGACACTCATGACCAGTGCCCCGCCATCGGCCGTCTTGAGCGCGTAGACCGGTTGGGGCCGGGCCTTCCAGGACGTGCCGCCCACCCAGCTGTACCCGCCGTTGATCTTCCTGACGCTCTTGGCCCATTTCTTGCCGAGCGTCGAGGTGAGCGGCCCCGGGACGAACCCGGTGGGCTGCTCGCCGTGCACCGCGGCGGTCAGGTACTGCGAGAGCTTGCCGCCGACGCCGAGGGCGGCCCCCTCCGTCACGGCCGTCGCCGAGCCGTCGGCGTTGCGGGCGATCGCCGGGAACTTCTTGCCCTTCGCCAGCCACGCGGCGCTTGCCGTCTTGTAGACCCCGCCCCCAGTGTCCACGAACACACTCAACTCGGTGCCGCCGTCCTTGGGATCCACCGCCGTGACGGCGAACCACGCGGGGCCGGTCGTGTGCGGGATGAAGAACTGCGGGTCTCGGAGGGTGAACGCGGCGATCTTCTTCTCGTACTTTCCGCGGATGCTCTTGTTGCCGGCCAGGTCGGCCTCGAGCATCGGGCCGGACTCGATGGAGCGCAGCAGCTCGTCCGACACCTGCGCGTTCGCCTTGTTGTTGACCTTCTGGTAGTGGGCGAAGATGGTTCTCGCCCGCGCCTCGGTCACCGAGGCGGCCGTCGGCTGCGCGCTCGGTGCGGCTGGGTCCTTCCCCTCGTCCCCGCCGGCATCGCCGAAGCCGCACCCCGCGACGAGCGTTCCGAGGACGGCGATGCCCGTCACGATGTGCAGTCGAACTCTCGGCAGCGGCCCCGCGTCTGACACCTCTGGCTCCCGTCCTAGCCGGCCGCACGTTGTCAACGGCCTTTAGAAGCGACTGTCCGCGCACACGGACTGGCCGCAACCACGACCGCCCACACGGTGAGGTTCAACCATGGCTTCGACCGGAGCGACAACCCGCCGACCGAGTTCGACGGACTCCTCCTGACGGCACGCAAGACCGCCCCCGAAGAAGGCGACTCGACAGTCTTTTGGCGGGTCCGGGCGGCTTCTCTACAGCCTGGTTACGGATGAGATCTTGTGGAGACGTCCAGCAACCGGTTTGCTGCTTGGGCGAGAGGAATCGCTTCCTGTTCGATCCGGCGGAACGGGGTGGGGCCGACGGTTGCGATGGTGTCGTGGGCGGTCGCCTCGGCTTCGGTGAGGAACGGCAGGATCGCCGGGGACGGCTTGATGGGGGCGGCCGGCCTTGTCGTGATTCACCCCGTGCTGGGCGTAGCGGTGCAGGTCCGCGACGTCCATCAGGATCGAGGTGACCGGTTTCGGCGGCGCGCCGTCCGGTGCGGGCTCGGCCAGTGCGGCGCGGAACCGGTCGAGGATCGCGTATCCGTCCGCGTCGATGTCGCCCCAGTAGACGATGCGCTCCGCGGCTCGGAGCCAGGGGACGTTCGCGAGGAGGGCCGCGGCCGCTTTGCCGCCGCCCTCCACCACGATCGTGTCCCGCACCGATGGGAACCAGAGCCGGGAGGCGCGGTTCTCGACTACGAGAACGATCCGCGGCCGGTAACCGATGTCGTGCGTGTCACCTGTGGTCCATGCGTCATGTCTGCGGCGGCCCGAAGCGGCGTGAGCGGGGTCGACGTAGGTCAGATGAGCACTGCCAGCCCGGGCCGGACCTCGTCCCGGACGTCGCGTCCGGGGACGTCGCGCAGCAGCGCGCTATGGGTATCGAGCCACTTGGTGTGCATGCCGGGGACCGGGAGTTGCCGCGCGGTCCATGCGCCCGCGTCCGGGTTCCGACGCAACCACGCCACCGCGCTGAGCAGTACCTCGGCGTCGTCGGCTCCGAGCTGGCAGGCGGTCCGAACGGTGCCGGGGTGGTGACCGCTCCGGTGGACCACAGCGACGACGCGAGCGCACGAGCGCGACCGACGTCCACGGGCGGCGGTCCGGTTCCAGAGACCAGGGCGATGGCGGCGTCCAATCCCGCGATGAGCCTTACGGGGTAGTCGTCCGTCACGCCTTGGACGGACAGCGACCTGCGGACGATCAGCACCCCCGTGAAGTGCGACTCGGCGAACTCGCGCCACCGCACATTCCACTCATGCCAGGCGGCATGCCCGATCCGTGCCACCGCGCTACCGGTCGACACGCCGGGCCGGAGCGATATGGAGAACGTCACCGGATCTCCCACGCCGAGGTCGCCGCACACGGCCGCCGCCCAATTCTGATGGACTTTCGGCGCAGCGCCTCGACGCATCGCCCGGAGTGACCAGTCGGGGAGTCATGCGTCGGGAACCGCCACGATGGGGCTCACCCATGACCGCCCGTCTGCGTTCTTGAGGGTCAAGTATTCGGCGTCCACGTGGGGTTCGATCGCGCTGTGCTTGTCGTTGGGGGCGCTGATGACGAGTTGGAAGCCGAGCCCGCGCCAAGCACCGATGGCTCGGCCGGTGAAGTGCGCGTCCGCCTTGATCAGCGCCTCATCGAGGAAGACCGGGGCATAGCGGGGGCGTTCGGCGCCCGCGTTGCCCAGCTGGTAGCGCAGCGCGGCGCCGACGATGAACGCGACCAGTTCCTAGGACTCGCCGCCGGATTTCTCCCCGATGTGGTCGTAAACCGCCTCCAGCAGCGTCCGGACGCGCGACTCCGACACCCTGGTCCGTGCCCCGCCGACCCGGCCGGCCACCTCCAGCGCGCCGACGCCGTGCGCGGACAGCCGGTACACCTCGACGTCGTCGGAGACCTGCCGCACCAGCCAGCCCGCCTGCACCCACTGCCTGCACAGGTCACGGGCGTTCCCGGCCGGCAAGGGCTGGACGCCCTCGACGCCGTAGCCCGCCGCCCGCAACTGGTCGAGGGCGCCGGCGATCTCCGCATGGGCATCCGCGACCGCCACCGCCGGCCGTTCCGGCGTGAACATCATCGCCAGCACCGTCACCACGAACGGCGCGTAGGTCCGGTGGAGCAGATCGAGCATCGGGTTCTGGAACGCCCGAACCGCACCCTGATATGCGCCTTCCACACCTCGTGTTCCCATCGCCGACCAGGGTACGACCTGCGGCTCAACGCCGTCCGGCGGGGAACAGAACCTCGGTACCCGATGTCGAGCTCATCATCGGCGATATCCAAGCGAGCCGGAGCACGCCGACGACCGTGCGCAGGCCCGCCGGCCCGCCGGCCCCGGCGCCCGCGGGCCAGTTCAAAGGTTCGCCGTGAAGAAGCGTGTTGCCGCTGTCGATGCCCTGTCGAACTCGTCGTGGTAGGGGGAGTAATGATCGCCCGGGACGAGTTCCAAGAGCTTCGGCTGATGAGCGTTCTCGAATGCTTCGAGAGCGATCGCCGTCGGAGTGAGCGTGTCGTTCGCAGCGACGATCATGAGCAGGGGCGTCGGGCTGATGCGCTCGACGAAGGGGGTCACGTCGTATTCCAGGGCCCAGTCCAGTGAGCGGAGTGTGATCTCGTTGCTCCAGTCGGGTGAGCGGCCCGCGTTGGGGCTGTTGTTGAGGTACCAGTGGGTGCGGGCACCGGGTAGCGCGTGCGGCTGAGCCGGATCCTCGCTGGACACGGGGATGGTCACCGGCTCGGCGCCGGCGAACCGGGCTCGTCGCTCGGCGGCGAGTTGCTCCTGCAGCACCGGGAACGCATCGGCCGACAACAGGGCGGCGAAATTTCGGTGGCCGCTGATCATCGGTACCTGGGACACGACACAGCGAACGCGCCGGTCGGTCGCCGACACCTGGAGCACATGAGCACCGGCGAAACTCGTTCCCCACAGGCCGATGCGCGTGGCGTCGACCGCGGTCAGGGTCTCGGCGAAGGTGATCGCTGTACGCATGTCACGGACCTGGAGCAGGGGGTCGACATCGCGGCGGGGAAGGCCGTCACTCGAACCCCAGCAACGGTGATCGTAGAGCAGCACCGCGAATCCGGCGTCGCAGAATGCCTCGGCCACATGCTCGATGAGTTCCTTGACACCGGTGATTCCATGAGCCATGACGATCGTTGGGTGCGGTCCGGTGCCGGTTTCCGGTTCAAAGAACCAGCCGCGTAGCGCCGTTCCGTCATCAGCTCGGAATTCGATATCCGTTCGCATGGGATTCCTCTCTTGGGCACTGCCCTGATCACACGAGCAGGTGCCCGCCATCGATGTGCAAAGTCGTTCCAGTGACATAGCCGTTGGTCATCAAGAAGAGCGCGGCGTGAGCAATTTCTGCCGGCTTCCCGATACGCCCGACGAGCAACTTCTCAGCAAAGTGCTGGACGATGCTGTTCCGTTGGTCGCCCAGTACCTCGTCGAGCAGGGTCGTGTCCACCAGGCCCGGGCACAGCGTATTGACGCGAATGGGCGCCAGTTCGACCGCCAGCGCGCGGCCGAAGGCCTCGATCGCGCCCACGGAGGCGGCCCCCACCGCCTCGCCGGGAAGCCCCCTCCAGGCGGCCACCCCGGACATCAAGGTAATCGACCCGCCCGCCGTCATCCGCGGCGCAGCATGCTTTGCCGCGAAGAACGAGCCCCAGACGCGGGTGTCGAAGTTGCACTGGACATCGGCCTTCTCAACCTCGAGAGCCGGCCCGATGCCGACCTCGGCCGCCGTGATCACGAGGTGATCGATGCGGCCGACCGCGGCGAACAACCCCTTCACCTGATTCTCGTCCCGCATGTCACAGGGCACTGCACGGCTGCCAGGAAGATCCGCTGCAGTCTGCGCGAGCCGCTCCCGGCTACGGCTGGCTATCGTGACCTCCGCACCGGCGGCCAGGGCCGATCGCGCGGTCGCCAAGCCGATGCCCGAACTGCCACCGAGGACCACGACACTACAACCCGCAAGTCCCATCTCTCCTCCTTTGATTGCGCTTCTACTAGGACACCCGCCTGGTCCGCCCCCGCCAGAACCGCTCACGGATTTCCCGCTTCAATATTTTTCCTACGGGACTGACCGGCAGCTCAGGCCATATCTCGACAAATTTAGGCGTCTTGATCGGCCCGAGCTCGCGGCGGCATCGCGCCCGTACATCCTCGGGATCGACGTCCATCCCCAAGTGCGGCTGGATGATCGCGGTAACCGCCTCGCCCCATTTCTCGTCGGGAATGCCGATCACGGCGCACTCGGCGACACCGGGGTGCCCGTGGATGACCTGTTCTATCTCCGCCGGGAACACGTTGAACCCGCCGCTGATGATCATGTCGCGCTTGCGGTCGCTGAGGTACACGAAGCCGTCCGCATCGCAGTACCCCACGTCGCCGGTGTGGTACCAGCCGAACCGCATCGCCTCGTCGGTCGCTGCCGCGTTCTCGTGATAACCGGCCATGACGACCGAGCCTCGCAGGACGATCTCACCTGTGGCGCCGACCGGGAGCAGTGCGCCGGAGTCGTCCATGACTGCCACGCGAGTGGCGATGGTGGGCCGTCCGGCACTCCACAGCCGCTGCTCGAACCGCGGATCCGAGGCCGCGAGAACATGGTCCTCGACCGTGAGGTGACTGCAGACGATCGGCGCTTCGGTAAGACCGTAGAGCTGGGTCATCACCGGCCCGAATACGTCGAGGGCCTGCCTCAGCCTCTCGACCGACATCGGGGCGCCGCCATAGATGAGGTAGCGCAAGGACGAGACGTCGGCCTGACGCCGCCGTTGCTCGTCGATGAGCGCGTAAACGAGAGTGGGCGGCAGGAACAACTGCGTCACCCGGTAGCGTTCGATCGCGTCGAGAATCTCCGCCGGGTCGGCGGCGCTCACGACCACCTCGGCGCCCAGCGGCAGGAGCGGGAACGTCATCATTCCCGCACCGTGCGTCATCGGCGCCGCGACGAGGTTGACGGGCTGCTCGGCGGCAGGGTTCGGGAGGCAGGCGTTGAATGTCGTCGCGATCGTCTCGAAGCAGCGCTCGGTCAGCACGACTGCCTTGGGCAGGCCCGTGGTGCCCCCCGTGCCGGGCAAGGCCACCACCGCGCTCGGGTCCTCCGCCAGGTCCGCGGCCCGGGAACCCGCCGGCGCCATCCATCGCTCAAAGGAGGCCGAGGCCGCGCCGCCGAAGACCACGACCTCCAGTCCGCCCGCGAGTCCGGCGACCGTTTCCGCGTGGTCCGCGATCGAGACATGGGCGAAGACCAGATCGCAGCCGGTGATCTGAAGAAGATGGGCGTGCTCGGCCACCCCGCCCCGAGCGTTCACGGGCACCCATGCCGCGCCGGCCCGCATGGTGCCCAGCACCGCGGCGAAGGCGATCGGATCGTTCGGGCTCAGTACGGCGACCGCCGAACCATGGCCGGTGCCGCGCTGCTTCAGCGCCACCGCGATCCGATGTGTCAACTCCGTCATCGCGGTATAGGTGACGGTATCGGCTCCGAGCCGCATGCACACCGAGTCGCCGAAGAGGCCGGCCCCGCGGTCGAAGAAGTCGATCGGTCGCATCAACGCTCCAGAATTGTGATCGCTGCGACGGCTTCTTCGACCCCGATGAAGCCGCCGCCATTCTCAATCAGGCCGATGCGCGCGCCCTCGACTTGCCGTGGGCCCGCCTCGTGCCGCAGCTGCGTGACGATCTCGTGAATCTGCCCGAGTCCGGTGGCTCCGATCGGGTGGCCCTTGCATTCCAGACCTCCCGAGGTGTTGACCGGGATCCGGCCGCCGAGTGACGTGGCGCCGCTGCGCGTCAACGCCGCCCCCTCGCCGAAGGCGCACAGCCCGAGATTCTCGATCTGCCATATCTCGGCGAAGGAGGTGGCGTCGTGCACCTCGGCCACATCGACGTCCTCCGGGCCCGCCCCCGCGATCTCGTAGGCACGACGAGCCGCTCGTGCCACCAGATGGTCCTTGTACTCCTCGACCGTCCGATCGATACCGGTTCCGAGCACCGATGCGGCGACGCGAACGGCACGGTCGCGTGCGAACCGATCGAGCGTGTCCCCACGACAGACCAGGGCGGCTGCCGCACCATCGGTCAGCGGCGCGCACATCGGGACCGTCAGAGGCCACGCCACGGTCCGGGCCGCCAGGACGTCCGCGGCCGTCATCGGCGTCCGGTACTGGGCCAGCGGGTTGGCCACCGCATGGGTGTGGTTCTTTTCAGCCACGGCGGCGAGATCTTCCGGCGTGGTGCCGAAGCGTTGCATGTGGTCCCTGACGAGCGCTGCGTAGACGTCCATGAAGATGCTCTTGCTGGCACCGCCCCGATGCTCGGCAGGGACCCTGACACCCGCTCCGAGATCTCTGAGAGCATTCATCGTGGACCCGGCCTCGGCGACGTCCCAGCCACCCGCGAAGATCTCAAAGCTCCGCGCGCGGTCGGGGTCGGACATCTTCTCGACGCCGACGGCGAGTGCCACGTCCGCCATACCCGACGCCACGGCGGCCACCGCCGAGTTGAGGGCCGTCGAACCGCCGGCACAGGCATTCTCGACGTTCGTCACCGGAACCGACGTCACCCCCGCGGCCCGGAGCGCGACTTGCCCGCGCACCGCGTGCTGACCCTCCATGACGCCCTGCCCGCTGTTGGCGAAGAACACGGCCTCCACGGCGTCCGGTCCGATGCCCGCGTCGACGCAGACGCGATCCACCGCCTCCGTAGTGAGTCCCTTCACCGTCGTGGTGGGGTCGTAGCGAAACGGGGTCATCCCCACGCCGACCACATGGACATCGGACGGGCTCACCGGGACCGTCCATGCCGGTGCAGAACCCTCATGGCACCTCACAGCGCAGTTTCGTGTACCAGTCGGTCTATGGAATCCCCGAACCGGACCCCCTGTCAAGGTCGGGGCAGCATTTTGTGGACCAAGTGGTACATGAAACCTTACAGTGGACGCGCCGGGTTCAGGGAGCGCGCCCGATGCACGCGAAGGAGCAGGTCACATGACCGTCGAGGAACGCCTCGAGATCTACCGGCGGATGCGGCGCATCCGCGAATTCGAGCATCGCACCTCCGATCTCTACAAGGCGAAGGAGATACCGGGGTTCGTGCACCTGTCGATCGGCCAGGAGGCATCGGCGGTCGGAGCGTGCTGGCACCTGCACCCGGACGATGTCGTGACATCGAACCACCGCGGCCATGGGCACTGCCTTGCCAAGGGTCTGCAGCCCGACGCGATGATGGCCGAGTTGATGGGCAAGGACACGGGAACCTGCCGCGGCCGCGGAGGCTCCATGCACATCGCCGATCCCGGTCGCGGAATTTTCGGAGCGAACGGCATCGTCGGCGCCGGACTGCCGATAGCCGTCGGCGCGGCGACGGCTGCCCGACTGAGGGGGAGCGATACGGTCACCGTCTCCTTCTTCGGCGACGGCGCCGTCGCCCAAGGGATGTTCCACGAAGCGGTCAATCTGGCAGCCGTGTGGCGGCTCCCAGTCGTGTTCTTCTGCGAGAACAACCATTACGCGGAGTTCTCCGCCACCACCGACCAGCACCCGGCGACGCTCGCACAGCGCGCGATCGGCTATGGGCTCCCGTACCACCGCGTCGACGGGAACGACGCCGAGCAGGTCGCCGAGGCGATCGGCGAGGTCCTCGCCGATATTCGCTCCGACTGCGGCCCCGTGATCGTCGAAGCCGAGACCTACCGCTGGCACGGCCACTACGAGGGGGACCCGGAGCGGTACCGCACACCCGAGGAACTCGCGTCATGGCAGGCACGGGACCCGCTGACCATCACCGCCGAGCGGCTCCTGAGGGACGGTGTCACCGCCGCGGCGTTCGAGGACATCGACCGAGAGATCCGACAGGAGATCGATGCCGCCGTCGAACGCGCCCGAGCCGCACCACCGCCCGCCCCGCACGCCCTCTTCGACTTCGTCACCGCACCACGAGACGAGATCCCCGAGCCACTCGCCCCGACGGGGCCGCAGTTCAAGACGATGACCGCGGTCCAGGAGGCCATCGAGCACGAGATGGCGACCGACCCGACCGTGTTCATGGCCGGTATCGACGTAGTCGCGGGCAACGTGTTCGGGCTGTTCCGTGGTCTGGCCGAGCGGTATCCGGGGCGCGTACTGGACACACCGATCTCGGAGTCCGCGATCATCGGCACGGCGGTCGGCGCCGCGATGGCAGGTCTGCGTCCGATCGTGGAGATCATGTATATGGACTTCATCGGCGTCTGCCTCGACGGCCTGATGAACCAGGCCGCCAAGCTGCGGTTCATGACGGGCGGACGCACCGGCATGCCCCTCGTGGTCCGCACCCAGTTCGGCGCCGGCCGCTCGTCCGGCAGCCAGCATTCCCAGAGCCTCGAGGCGCTGCCGGCCCACATCCCCGGGCTCACCGTGGTGATGCCGTCCAACCCCGCCGACGCCTACGGGCTGATGCGCGCCGCGATCCAGGACTCCAACCCGGTGGTGTTCGTCGAGAACCGGCTGCAGTACGGGATGAAGGGACCGCGCCCGGAGCCCGGCCATCTGGTACCGCTGGGCAAGGCCAAGGTCGTACGGCGCGGCTCGGACGTCACCGTCGTCAGCTGGTCGCGGATGCTGTCCAGTTCACTGTCGGCCGCCGCCCGTCTTTCCGCGGAGGGCATCGAGGCGGACGTCATCGACCTGCGCACGATCTCCCCACTGGATCGCCCGACGATCCTGGAGTCCCTGGCCCGGACCCATCGCATGGTGATCGCGCACGAGGCCGTCCAGGACTTCGGTGTCGGAGCGGAGATCGCCGCGCTCGCGGCCAACGAAGGATTCTGGTACCTCGACGCGCCCGTGGCACGGGTCGCGCCGCCGGCGATGCCCGCACCGTACGCACCCGCGCTCGAACGGCTCTGGCTACCGGACGACGACGCGATCGTCGACACCGTCCGGAGAGTGGTCCGCTCATGAGCATGGAACCGATGAGGGCTCCGCACTGGACCGAACAGCCTTCGGCGCCCCCCGCCGAGGTCCGAGGGCCGTTCCTCACACCCGCGGTACGCACGCTCCTGCGCGCGGCCGGAGTCGCGGCGTTCACCGCGGTGAGCGCACGCGTCGTGGTCGACGCGACCATTGACCCGCGGCTCAGGATCGCCGTTGCCGCCGCGGCGGCCGCACGGGCGATGCGGGAGCAACGCCCGGCTCCGATTGGAGCGCTACTGAGACGCCCGCTACCCGATCACCGGGAGCAGACGTCCGTCATCGAGGACATCCTCGTCCTGAACACCGAAACAATCGCCCGCCGGCTGGACGCGTCCGCCCTCGCGGAGGCGCCTTGCGGCGGCGGTCCCGCATCGGTCGCGCTCGAGGTTCTCGACCTGGGCTTGCTGGGGCTGACCGGTTTCGCGTCGGCACCTCGGGCGACGACGGTCGTTCTGGGACAGCCGCAGTCGAGCGTGGTTCCCGTACGTGACTCGCTGGGCGCGACGGCGCTCGGTGTCGCCGACGTCATCGATCTCACCGTGCACAGCACGAACGTGGGAGGTCTGCACGCCGGCGCGCAGATCGTCCGAGCCGTGGCGCGGGCGCTCACCCTGGAGGAGGCACGATGAGGGTGCGCGGAAGCCGTGCCGACACGCCCGGCGGACGGTGCCAACTAGACTCGGGCGGCGGCTCAAGGGCTGTGCCGCCCTCGTCAGGATGGGGTGGACGTTCGATGCCACGACCTCGCGGTCACGGACCGAACTTCGAAGGGCGCCGGCAGGAGATCATCGACCACGCCGCACGCCTGTTCGCCAAGCGCGGATACGCGGCGACCGGGGTCTCCACCATCTGCCGCGAGGTCAAACTCGGCAAGGGCGCGCTGTATTACTACATCGGCTCCAAGGAGAAACTGCTCGTCGAGATCCAGAACCGCGTGCTCGCGCCAGTCCTGGCCGAGACGGAGCGCATCGACGAACTCGACGTCTCAGCAATGGTGCGACTCCGACTGGTTTCCCAGCACCTGCTCACCGTCATCTTTGATCGCCTCGATCACATCTGGGTCTACGAGCACGATTACCGGCACCTCTCGAAGCCCAACCGCAGACGGGTCCTGGACCAGCGGCACGAGTTCGAGCACCTGGTCCGGTCGATGCTGGAGCAGGCGATGGACGCCGGAGAGATCGAGCGGGCTGACGGCACGCTCGCGATGCTGCAGTTCCTCAATCTGCACAACCACACGTTCCAGTGGGCACGCCCCGGCCAGCGTTGGACACCCGCCACCCTCTCCCCGACCTACTTTCGCACCCTGATGCTCGGCTTCGGCGCCGAGCCGGCCACGGTTCGACGCGCGGAAGACGAAGCCCTGCTCCTGCTGGACGACAACGCACCCGCCTGACGGGTCGCTGGATCATGGACATGACCGGCATCGGGGTTTCCTGCCCAATTTCATGTACCGATGAGTACATAAAATCTAGGAGAGGATGCCATGCGAGCTCTTCGATGGCACGCCGGCGGGGACATGCGGCTCGACGACGTGCCCGTGCCCGAGTTGACGCGGCCCGACGACGTCGTGATCGCGGTCGAGGCCTGCGGCATCTGCGGTACCGACGTCCACGAATTCACCCGCGGGCCGCAAATGATCCGCAAGACCCCCCACCCCCTCACCGGAGCACGGCCTCCGATCACGCTGGGCCACGAGTTCAGCGGACGTGTTGTGTCGGTCGGGCCGGCGGTCGACGACCTCGCCCCCGGACGGCTGGTCACGGTGGACCCCTGCCTGCGATGCAGGACCTGCCCTTCCTGCCTGCGCGGCGACTATCACATCTGTACGCGCGGAGGCTCTATCGGACTCGCCGGCGACGGCGGCTTCGCCGACCAGGTGGTCGTGCCCCGGGTGAACGTGCTCCCCGTGCCGGACGGCGTCCCGGCATTGTGGGCGGCGGTCGCCGAGCCGCTGGCCGTCGGCCTCCACGCCGCACGCAGGGCTCGGATCGGGGCGGGCGACGCGGTACTCATCACCGGCGGCGGACCTATCGGCATCGCCGCACTTCTCGGGGCCATCAGCCTGGGCGCCGCCACCATCTACGTCAGTGAACCGTCGCCTGCGCGCGCGCAACGGGCGCGCGAACTCGGCGCGACCGAAGCGTTCGATCCCCGAACGACGGACGTCCGGCGGGAGGTCTTCCTCCGCTCCGGGCGGAGCGGTCCCGACGCCGCGATCGAGGCGACCGGTCGGCCGGAGGCGTTCGAACTCGCCCTGACGTCGGTTCGACGCGGTGGGAGCGTGAGCGTGGTCGGCATCGGCGACGGCCAACTGACCGTGAAGCTCAGCCAACTCGTCCTCTACGAGCGGGAGATCGCGGGCGCGCTCGGATACCACCACGACATCGAACGGGTACTCCGGCTGATGGCCGGCGGCCGGCTCGACCCCACACCGTTCACCACCGGCATCCGGCCGCTCACGGAGGCGATCCCCACCTTCCATGAGCTGAGCGCCGGGCCCATCGATGGCCTCAAGATCCTTCTCGCCCCGAAGGGCTGACCTGTGGACTTCTCACTCGACCAGACGACGCTCGACCTCCGCGACCTCTGCCGCTCCTTCGCGGCCAAGGAGATCGCTCCGTACGCGGCCGACTGGACGGACCAGCATCGGTTTCCGAGCGAGGTCTTCACGAAGATGGGACGGCTCGGGCTGATGGGCCTGCTCGTACCCGAGGAGTACGGAGGGGCGGACGCCGGTTTCGTCGCCTATGTGACTGCCATGCGGGAGATCGGCGGCGCTGACCAGTCCGTGGCCTCCAGCTGGAACGCGCACTCCACGATCGCCTCACTGCCCTTGGTCCGATTCGGTACGCCCCAGCAGAAGGAACGGTGGCTGCGACCGCTGGCCGAAGGCAGCCACATCGGCGCCTTCGGCCTGACCGAGCCCCAGGCGGGCTCCGACGCCGCCGCGATCCGAACCCGGGCACGTCAGGACGCCGGCGGTTGGGTCATCAACGGCACGAAGATGTTCATCACCAACGCCGGCACGGACAGAAGCCTCGGCGTGACCATCCTCGCGGTCACCGGCGACGAGGGAGAGGAGAAGCGTTTCGGGGTGTTCTTCATCCCGAAGGGCACCGATGGGCTCACCCTCGGGGCGCCGCTCCGCAAGCTGGGGTGGAACGCGTGCGACACCAGGGAGCTGGTCTTCCGGGACTGCTGGATCCCCGCCGACCACCTGATCGGCGAGGAGGGCTCCGGGTTGCGCCAGGTCCTACAGGTACTCGACCCCGGGCGGATCAGTGTCGCGGCACTCAGCCTGTCGCTCGCCGATGCGGCGCTCAAACTGGCGGTACGCCACAGCAGGGAGCGTCGGCAGTTCGGTCGCCCGATCCACGAGTTCCAGGCGATCGGCCACAAGATCGCCGATATCGCGACCGAGGTCGAGACGGCACGGTGGCTCGTCTACCGGGCCGCCTGGCTGGCCGACACCGGACGGCCGTTCACCCGGGCCGCCGCGATGGCGAAGCTGCATGCCTCCGAAGTGGCCAACCGGGCCGCCGGCGCCAGCCTGCAGATCCACGGCGGCTACGGCTACATCCGAGAGTCGGAGATCGCACGGTTCTACTCCGATGCCAAGATCCTCGAGATCGGCGAGGGCACCAACGAGATCCAGCGCACCATCATCGCGCGTTCGATCATCGGGGCCGTGTGACCCGCCCGCAATCCGCCCTGTGTACGACCCGATAACGAAGGGACCCCCAGTGGAGGACATTCTCATCATCGGTGGCGGCTTCGCCGGTGTGTGGAGCGCCGCAGCCGCCGCCCGGATGCGCGCCGGCAACGACGCGGACCTATCGATCACCCTCGTCGCACCCGGCGACGATCTGGTGATCCGCCCGCGACTGTACGAGCCCGACCCGCACCTGATGCGGGTGCCGCTCGACCGGGTCCTCGGCCCGATCGGCGTGCACCGCGTGGCCGCCACCGTGTCCACGATCGACACCGCGCACCGGGCCGTGACCACGGTCGACGCGAGCGGCCGCCGCACCGAGTCGCGGTACCGCCGACTGATTCTCGCCGCCGGAAGCCGACTGCGCCCTGCCGATCTGCCGGGCGCCGAGCACCTGCACTCTGTGGACACCATGGAGGCCGCCATCGCCCTCGACGAGCATCTGCGCGCGTGCCCTCCGGGGCCGGGCCGCTGGACCGTTGTGGTCGTCGGCGCCGGCTTCACCGGGCTGGAGGTCGCGACGGAGATGGTCGGCAGGCTGGCCGAGATGAGCGACCGGGCGGACCGGCCACGGGTCGTACTGGTCGAACGGGCCAACACGGTGGGTCCAGACCTCGGCCCTAATCCTCGGCCGGCCATCGCCGAGGCGCTGGACCGGCTGGGTGTCGAGGTGCGGCTCGGGCAGAGCATCGCCACGGTCGAACCCGGAACGGTACGGTTCACCGACGGCACGCAGGTGGCGGCCGGGACCGTCGTGTGGACGGCCGGCGTCCAGGCCGGCCCGCTGACCGCGCAGATCCCGGGGCGGCGCGACCGGCTGGAACGGCTGCGGGTGGACGAGCACCTCCGCGTCCCCGAGGCGCCTGAGGTGTTCGCGGCCGGGGACACCGCCGCGGCCGACGCCGAGCCGGGCCACCTGGTGTTGCAGTCGTGCCAACACGCCATCCCGCTGGGCAAGTACGCCGGCCACAACACCGCCGCTGATCTGCTCGGCCTGCCCCTCGCCGCGTTCAGCCCGGCTCCGTACGCGACCTGCGTCGATCTCGGCGCTGCCGGTGCGGTGCTGACCAGCGGCTGGGATCGCGTGATCCGGAGCACCGGCGAGGAGGCCAAGGCCCGCAAGACCGCCACGAACCAGCAGCGGATCTACCCCCCGCTCGACGACGCTGAGGAGATCCTGCGCGTCGCCGACTTCCGGGTCGGCGTCCGTCCCGCCGGCGCCCGGATTTGACGCCCAGACGCTAAGGATCCCTGCCGCATGCGCACAGTGGGGGATCTCCACGAAGATGTCGCGGGACCCCGCCTCTCAGCGATGGAGCCGGTACCACCGGAAGGCGGCGCCGCGGAGCGGTCCGCCGCCGGAGATCGGAGAGTCGGTCGTGCCCACCAGCGACCAGGGCTCGGGGAAGATCCGGCTGACGCCGTCCTCGTCAAGTCCCTTCGGGCCCAGGCCGGTGCGGGGCATGACGGCATGGATGACTAGAGCCGCGCCCTCGCGGGTGTGACTCGTGACGAAGTCGGCGAAGCGCCGTTGCCGGGGATGGCTCAAGCCGTGCAGGCAACCGATGTCGAGCACCAGGTCGAACATGCCGTGCACGGTCTGCTCGAGGCGGGTGACGTCGGCCTTGACGAAACTCGTGCGGCCTTCCACGCCGGCGGCGGCGGCGCGCGCCCGAGCCACGCGCAGGGGCCTGCCGACACCGTCAACCCCGGTCACCGTCCAGCCGCTCCGGGCCAGCTTCACAGCGTGCCGGCCGGCACCGCAACCGGCGTCCAGCGCCCGCCCGGGAGCGCGTTCGGCCAGCAGGGATGGGAGCGGCCCCTCGTCGGTGATCCGCTCCCACGGTGTGAGTCCGATCCGATAGAGCACCGGGTAAGGGCTGGGCACGAGAGCCTCCTGTAGCAGTAGGTCTGTCTTCATTGCAGTATCCCTGCAATGAAGACACTGCTACTGTGTCCAGCGTGGGCGAGAGTGTCAAGGGTCGGACCGCGCCCGCCGGCAGGGGGCGCAGTGGTTACCGGCAGGAACAGGCACAGGCGACGCGCGACCGGATCGCCGCGGCCGCGCGCCGCCTGTTCGCCGTTGACGGCTACCGGATGACGACCATGACCGCGATCGCGCGGGAGGCGGGCGTGGCCGACCGCACGGTGTACTCCGCGTTCGGCGCCAAGCGCGAGATCCTGTCGGCCATCTGCGAGAAGTGGCTCGAGGATGCCCGCGCGCAAGAGGTCGTGGGCGAGGCCGTCGCGGCATCCGACGCGGCCGAGACGGTCCGGCTCGCAGCGCGCTTCCTCCGTTCGCTCTTCGAAACCGGATACGACGTGATGCAGCTCTTCGACGCGGCCATGGCCGAGGATCCGGAGACGCGGGCACTGTTGCGCGCCAAACTCGACGGCCGCAACCAGGCAATGAACGCCATCGTCGCCTCACTCGGCACCCACCTGGTCATGCCGCTCCCCGCCGCGCAGGCGGTCTACCGCGCGCTCGCCGCGGTCGGCGTCTACCAGGAACTGGCCGTCGAGTCCGGGTGGAGCACCGACCAGTACGAGCGCTGGCTCACCGACCAGCTGACCCGTCAACTCCTGGGCCGCTGAGAGACCCGGCCCGGTTTCAAGCGCCGTTCATCTTGCCGGGTGGCAGGCCGGACCGGGTCCAGGATGTGATCGACGGACGAGTACGGCGATCTTGGTCATCGGGGCCGCGGGGCGTCAATAGGATCCTTCGATGATCACCAGACGATGGTTCGCGGGCGGCGGTCTGCTCGGTCTGCTGGCCGCCCTGACGTTCTTCGGCGCGCCCCCCGGTGCCGCCGATGACGGCGGTGCCGGTGGTCCTGCGGAGCCTCCCAAGGTCGAGCTGGTGCTCGACGTCAGCGGTTCGATGCGCGCCCGCGACATCGACGGGCGCAGCCGGATGGCGGCCGCTCAGCAGGCGTTGAACGAAGTGGTGGACGCCCTGCCCGCCGAGACGCAACTGGGCATCCGGGTGCTCGGGTCGCAGTACCGGTTCCCCGGCAGTCCCAAGGCCGTCGGCTGCCGGGACACCCGGCAGCTCTTCCCGGTCGGTCCGATGGACAAGGTGCAGGCAAAGGCTGCGATCGCGACGCTGCGCCCCACCGGCTGGACGCCGATCGGGCTGGCGCTCCGCGCGGCGGCCCGCGACCTCGGCACCGGGGAGACGACGCGGCGGATCGTCCTCATCACCGACGGCGAGGACACCTGCTCACCACCCGACCCCTGCGAGGTGGCCCGCAAGCTGGCCGCCCAGGGGACGCACCTGGTCGTGGACACCCTCGGGCTCACCCTGGACGCCAAGGTCCGCCGTCAGCTCACCTGCATCGCCGACGCGACCGGCGGCACCTACACGGCCGTCCAGCATCAGAAGGAGCTGACCGGCCGGCTCAACCAGCTCGTCCAGCGGGCCGGCGCGACCTACCGGCAGACCCCGCGGCAGGTGGCCGGGGGCGCGCAGTGCGCCGATGCGCCGCTGCTGACGCCCGGCGTGTACACCGACCGGGAGCGGTTCAGCGAGCACCGCTGGTACCGGGTGCGGGTGGCGCCCGGGCAGGAACTGCGCGCCTCCATCAGCCTCTCGCTCGACCGGAGGCTGAACCCCGACCACGGCGTGCTGCTGCGCGCGGTGTCGACGGACGGTCAGGAACTCGTCCGCGGCACCGACGCGGGCAGTGGCCGCACCGACGTGAGGTCGACCGGCCTGCGCTGGGCGGAACGGCAGGTCAAGGCGGACGCGTCGCCCACGTCCGGCAGTGGGTCTGACCTGCGGCCGGTCTGCCTGGTCGTCAGCAACTCCTTCTCCTCCCCCGCCTACGTGCGGACGGCGCCCGGCATGCCGCTGGAGCTGACCGTCGACCTGGTGCCGTCCTCGGACGCGCCGGGCGGGCCCGACCTGGGCCGCGGCTGGCTGCTGCTGGTCGTGCTCACCGGGACCGGCCTGGTCGCCGGTCTCGTCATGGGATGGCTCGCCCGCTGGCGGGTCGCCACCTTTAAGGAGAACTGACCGTGCGCGCCGCCCCCCTGCTCATCCTGCCGACCGCCATGCTGGCGGCCGCGGTACCGCCGCTGTCCGCCGGACCGGCCGCCGCGGACGAGCCGTCCCCACCCCCGACGGTCGGCACCGCCGGGACGTCCTTCCTCACAGCGACCACCGTGGAGCCGGGGCAGCCGGTCCGGGTGTCCGCTTCGACCGGCGACCATCTGTACTGGTCGTTCGCCCTCGCCGCCGGGCAGACCAGCCAGGTCAGCGTGACCGTCGCACTGCCGCCGACGGGGGACCGCCACGGCGCCGCGACGTACACGGCCGACGTCTTCGACGGGCTGCGCCGCCGCCAGGCGTGCACGGCCGGTCCGCAGAACGCGACGGCCGCCGCCGACGCCGCGCGGGTCGACCTCCGCTGCACGTTGCGGCGGGTCCGCGCGTGGGCCGAGCCGTGGTCCGACGACCCGCTGCCGGGCACCTACTACCTGCGGCTGTCGGCGAGTGCCCTGCCCGAACAGGACCTCGGCCTGCCCATCCGGGCGGACGTGCAGATCACCGCCAAGGACGGCGACGCACAGCCGACCGGCGCGAAGCTGAAGGCGCCGCTGTCCCCATCCGTCAACCCGGGGGCCACTCTGGCCCCGGACGCGGCGGCGCCCGCGGCGCAGTCCGGGTCGCCGTCCGCGGCCAGTTCGGCACCGAAACCGGCCGAGCTGGTCAAGGGCCGGTTCTCCTGGCCCTCCGGCCGGTGGTGGTGGACGATCGGCGGCGGAGTCCTCGCCGCCGCGGCGGCCGTGGCGGGATACAGCCTGACCCGCCGTCCCCACCGATGGTTCTCCGCCCCTCGCTGAACCGGACCGCGGCCGGGCACCGCAGGCAGTCCCCGACCGCCGCGCTGCGGCGCGTCCGGCCGGGATCACGATGCCGGAAGTCGAAGTGGTCGTCTGTCCCCGGTTCCCAGGCGTTGTGGGGTCCGCGTTGGCCCAAAGGTGCTGCGTGCCGGGACTTGCGGACCGGCGGGGACTGTAAGGACGGCCGGCACGTTGGGGGCGGGCTGGTGGCCGGCGGCAGCCATTTCAAGGGCCGCCTGCGCCGCGGCGTGGCCGGTGTCGGCCGGGACGGTGAGCAGGTCGATGCGGCGCCCGTCGGCGTAGATCGCGATGAGCAGGCCGGACGGGATGCCGTCGAACCAGCTGAGCCGGACCTCCCGGGTGTCGTCCGGGCCCTCGACCAGCAGCCGGCGCGGGTGGTCGTCCCAATCGCCCGTCCGGAGCAGGACGTGCATGATCGGCAGGTGGCCGTCAGGTCGGCCGTGGGCTCGCAGGGCCAGTAGCATCCCGGGCAGTTCGGTGACCGGGTTGGTCGAGCGTGGCCACCAGCCGCCGTCAAGCAGCGCGCGGCCGCGGACCGGACCGGGTCGGTCGGCCGGGTCGCGGGGCCGCAGTGCCAGCCGGGGCGCCGAATGCGGCGTCAGGCCGATGACAGTTCCTGGCTTGTCAGTGGTTCGCATGATCCTTCCTCTCATTCCGCACGGGACAGCTAAAGTGCAGAAATATCACCTTTTTGGGATATCTTTAATACTTGCCCAGACTTCCGATGCCAGAAAATATACAAGGAGTAATATTCGGGTATATATTCGACATAGTTCGACTACGGCGACTCCGATCGCTGCCAGAGCATTTCCAGGCCCAGTGTGATGGCGCACAGCACTCCGACCGATCCGAGAGGCCCATTCGAAGAGTTGGGCATGCCACGGTCTCGACGCCTCCGAATTCCTCGAACGCACATCGATGCTGAAGAAGATCAGCAGAACGACGAGGAAGCAGGTCAGGCTCACCATGTCGGATAACGGCGTCTGGTGATGTGGCCAGTCCCACAGCGCCACGGAAGGCGCAATGGTCCTCAGTCGGGAAGCGTGTGCGCCGACCGAGGGCTGCGAGCCTCAGACGTGCAGGTATGGCCTGTGGTGGGTGGGTACGCGTGGATGGATGGAGGTAGGCGGAGGGTGTGATGGAAGACACCGGTGGGCGCGGGATGGGATGGCTGGCGCTGGAGGCGTTCGATCCGGCACCGATCGCGGTCGCCCTGACGATCGGGCCTGAGCACCGCCTTGTCTACAGCAACCTCGCCCTCCGGACGTTCATCGTGGACCGTCCGCTCGGGGAACCCGCCGGGGACGCGTTCGGTGACCGCTTCCAACGCGACTACGGTGCCCTGTTCGACACTGTGCTGGCCACCGGGGAGCCGGTCAACGTGGTCGAGACGCCGGTGAACCCGGGGGCCGCCGATGGTCAGGAGCGGGTGTTCTCCTTCAACCTGTCGCGGTTCACCCACGAGCGCCCCGGCGTGCTGGTGATCGCGGTCGACGTCACCGAGCAGGTCGCCGCGACCCGGCGGGCGGACCGGTCGGCCGAACAGGAGCGGCGCTGGCGCCGCCGGTTCGAGAGCCTGGTGTGGCTGGCCGCGCAAGTCGTGTGGGTGGCGGATCCGGCGGGCCGGGTGATCGACTCCAGTGGTATCTGGGAGCGGGTGACGGGCCAGCGCCGGGTGGACTACACCGGCCAGGGCTGGTCGGACGCGCTGCATCCCGACGACCGCCCGGCGGTGCTGCGGTCGTGGAAGAGGGCGGTCCGGCAGGCCCGCCCCTGGCACCACACCTACCGGGTCCGTACGCAGGACGGCCAGTACCGGCACTTCGAGCTCCATGCCGCGCCGGTGAAGGAGAACGGCGCCGTGGTGGAGTGGATCGGCACCGCCACCGACGTGGAGCGGCAGTGGCAGGAGCGGCAGCGCAGGGAACTGCTCGACCGCGCCGCGGCGGCGGCCGCGGCGCGGACCGAGCCGACCGAGATATTCGCCGCGCTCGCCGACGTCCT
>NZ_JBEYTW010000096.1:0-33356 GCF_040643275.1 Spirillospora sp. NPDC047418 | reverse complement strand
GCCCGATCGTCAGGGCGACCGCGATCGGTGCCGGATCGAACGCCTCCAGCGCCAGCCATCCCATCCCGCGCCCACCGGTGTCTTCCATCACACCCCCGCTACCTCCGTTCACGTATCCAGCCGTACCCATGTCACACAGGCCATATCGGCGCATCGTGTCCGTTGCTCATCGACTGTCGGCGATCACTGTGCGGAGGGCGGTGAAGGCTTCGGTGTACTTTTCCGCCGGTGATCGCGTGGCGCCCTCGTCCAGCCAGCGTTCGGTGGCCAGGCGGACGGCGCAGAGGACGACGCCGGCGACCAGCCGGGGGGCGAGGGGACGGGTGCCGGGGGCGGCGTCGGCGCAGCGCGGTTCGAGGGCGGCGGCCAGGGCGCTCTCCCAGGAGACCAGTTCGGCGTCGGCGTGGGCGCGGGCGGTGCGGGTCTCGCCGCGGATGCGGGCTTCGAGCCGGGTCATCTCCCGGTAGCGGCGCCAGTCGGCGGTGATGTCGACGAAGGCGCCGCACAGCGCGGTGAAGGCGTCCTCGTGCGCCGGGCGCGCGTTCAGGGCGGCCAGCACCGCGTCGAGGCGGCCGTAGTGCAGGCCGGTGACGAAGCAGCTCTCCTTGGAGTCGAAGTAGCGGAAGAACGTGGAGCGGCTGATCTCGGCGCGCTCGCAGATGTCCTCGACGCGGACCGCCTGCATGCCGCGCTCGGCGACGAGCCGCACCGCGACCTGGGCGGTCGCGGTGTACGTGCGCCGCTTCTTGCGCTCCCGCAGGGAACCTCCCACCTCGCTCACAGAGTGCATATTGACACCCTGTCCCAGTTGGTGCAAAGTCTCCGCAGGTGCCCGGCCGGGAGAGAGGACGTCCGCGTTGCGCGATCAACGGTGTTCCAGGGTGGAGTGCGGCGGGGCGCATGGACGCTGAACGTCTGCGGTCGCTCTTCGACCTGGCCGGACGGGTGGCGGTCGTGACCGGGGGCACGCGGGGCATCGGGCGCGCGATCGCCGAGGGGTTCACCGCCGCCGGAGCGAGCGTCGTGGTGGCCAGCCGCAAACCCGAGGCCTGCGCCGAGACCGAGGCGCACCTGAAGGCGATGGGCGGATCCGCGCTCGGCGTTCCGGCCCACCTGGGCGACCTGGACGCGCTGGACGCCCTGGTGACGCGCACCGTCGACACCTTCGGACGGCTCGACGTCCTGGTCAACAACGCGGCCAACCCCCTGGCGCTGCCGCTGGGGTCCCTCACCCCCGAGGCGTTCGCCAAGTCGCAGGAGGTCAACGTCCGCGGGCCGGTGTTCCTGGTGCAGCGGGCGCTCGACCACCTCGGCGCGAGCCCGTGCGCGTCGGTCGTCAACGTCGTGTCCGCCGGGGCGTTCCTGTTCTCCCCGTACGTGTCGATGTACGCCGCCGCCAAGGCCGCGATGATGGCCTACACGCGTTCCATGGCCGCCGAGTTCGCCCCGCGCGGCATCCGGGTCAACGCCCTGGCGCCGGGCACCGTGGACACCGACATGGTCCGCAACAACCCGCCCGAGTTCCAGACGGCCATGGAGCAGGCCGCCCTGCAGCGGCGCATGGCCCACCCGGACGAGATGGTCGGTCCCGCGCTGTTCCTGGCCTCCGACGCGTCGAGTTTCGTCACCGGCCAGGTCCTCATCGCCGATGGGGGCCTCGTCCCGCGCTGACCACGGTGGACGATGGCGCCGACTCCATGAGCTAAGGAATCCCCATGCTGACCGACAGCAACGCCTACCTGCGCGACACGCCCGCCACGGGCCGGACGGTGCGCGTGGAGGAGCCCGCACCCGGCGTCCGCCTCCTCACCCTCGACCGGGAGCACCGGCTCAACGCCATGTCCGGCGAGCTGATCAAGGACCTGCACGCCGCGCTCGACCGCATCGCCGTGGACGAGGGCTGCCGCGTCGTCGTCCTCACCGGGGCGGGGCGGGCGTTCTGCGCGGGCCTCGACCTGCACGAGCCGCCGGCGCGCGACGCCGCCCCGCCGGCGGCGGAGGAGGACGCGGCACGGCGCCGCAGCCCCCAGGCGGCCCTGCACGTCCAGCAGGCCATCGCCTCGCTCGTCCCGAAGCTGCGCAACCTGCCGCAGCCGGTCATCGCCGCCGTCAACGGCCCGGCCTCCGGCGGCGGCTTCGCCCTGGCACTGGCCGGCGACATCCGGATCGCCGCCGCGTCCGCCCGGTTCAACGCGGCGTTCGTGAGGATCGGGCTGTCCGGCTGCGACATCGGCGTCAGCTGGCTGCTGCCCCGCCTGATCGGCGCGGGACCCTCCCACGAACTCCTGCTCACCGGCCGCTTCGTGGACGCCGCCGAAGCACTGCGCCTCGGCCTGGTCAGCCGCGTCACCGAGGACGGCGCGGTGGTCGAGGCGGCCCTGGAGACCGCGGCCCTCATCTGCGCCAACAGCCCCATGGGCGTCTGGATGACCAAGGAGGTCGCCTGGAGCCAGCTGGAGGTCGGCAGCCTCCAGGCCGGCATCGACCTGGAGAACCGCACGCAGATCATGACCTCCTACACCCGCGACCAGACCGAGCAGATCACGTCCTTCCTGGAGCGCCGCCCCCCGGAGTACACCGACTCCTGACCGCGTCCGCGGTTCAGGAGTCGTAGCCCATGATGGCCTTGGTCTCCAGGAACTCCTCGAATCCGTACTCGCCCCATTCGCGGCCGTTGCCCGACTGGCGGTAGCCGCCGAACGGCGCGTTGAAGTCGAGTCCGGCGCCGTTGAGGTGGACGCTGCCCGTGCGGATGCGGCGGGCCATCGCGCGGGCGCGGTCGGCGTCGCCGGAGATGTAGCCCGACAGGCCGTAGGGCGTGTCGTTGGCGATGCGCACCGCGTCGTCGTCGTCCGCGTAGCCGATCAGGACCAGCACCGGCCCGAAGATCTCCTCGCGCGCGATCGTCATGTCGTTGGTGACGTGGGAGAACACGGTCGGGCGCACGTAGTAGCCGGTCTCCAGGCCCGCGGGCTTGCCGGGCCCGCCGGCCTCGACCCTGGCGCCCTCGCCGATGCCCTTCTCGATGAGCTGCTGGATCCGGCCGTACTGGGTGGCCGAGACCACGGGGCCGATCGCGGTGGTCTCGGCGCGCGGGTCGCCGACCGTGACGTTCCGGGCCGCCTCGGCGGCGATCGCGGCGGCCTCGTCCATGCGGGCGGCCGGGACGAGCATCCGCGTCGGGGCGTTGCAGGACTGCCCGGAGTTGGTGCACATGCCCGCCATGTCCCGGGAGACGGCCGCCGGGAGGTCGGCGTCGTCCAGGATGATGTTGGCGGACTTGCCGCCGAGTTCCTGGGCGACGCGCTTGACGGTCGGGGCGGCGGAGCGGGCGACCTCGACGCCGGCGCGGGTGGAGCCGGTGAACGACACCATGTCGACGTCCGGGTGCGCCGACAGCGGCGCGCCGACGCCGGTGCCGTCGCCGTTGACGAGGTTGAAGACGCCCGCGGGCACTCCCGCCTCGTCCAGGATCTCCGCGAACAGGACCGCGTTCAGCGGCGCGACCTCCGACGGTTTGAGGACCATCGTGCAGCCCGCGGCGAGGGCCGGCGCGACCTTGCAGGCGATCTGGTTGAGGGGCCAGTTCCAGGGGGTGATGAGTCCGCAGACCCCCGCCGGCTCCCGGACGACCACGGTGGAGCCCAGCCGCCGCTCGAACTCGTAGCCGGCCAGCACGGTGCGCGCGGTGGCGAGGTGCCCGAGGCCCGCGGGCGCCTGCGCCGCCCGGGCCAGCGACAGCGGCGCGCCCACCTCCTGGCTGATGACGTCGGCGAGCTCCTCCATCCGGCGGCCGTAGACGGCGATGATGCTGTCGAGCAGGTCGAGGCGCTCCTGCCTGCTGGTCAGCGAGTACGACTCGAACGCGTCCCGGGCGGCGGCGACGGCGGCGTCCACGTCGTCCGGGCCGCCCATGGCGATGGACGTGATGGGCTGCTCTGTGGCGGGGTTGATGACCTCGAGCGTCCTGTCGGTGCGCGGCGCGACCCACTGGCCGCCGATGTAGAACTGCTGGACGTGGTCCACCGATCTCCTCCCTGCGGCCCGGCGCCCCCGAGGCCGCCGGCAACCGAATCCGAACCGGGTTCTACTAGCTCCCGAGGCCTCAGCATAGGCCGCTCACCGCCGTCGGGACCATGGCGAAAGGCGGACCCGCGCCCGCGGAATCAGCTCTCGGAGGTGCCGGCGCCGGCGTACACGAGGTGCACCACGCCGGTGGCCTCGAAGGTGGTGGACGACATCAGCTTCAGGGGCACGGTCTCGCCGTCGGCGAAGAGTTTGGCGCCGTGCCCGACGACGATCGGGTGCAGGAGCAGGTGCAACTCGTCGACCAGGCCCTGCTGGAGCATCCAGCGCACCAGGGTGGCGCTGCCCGTCGTGCCGAGCCGCGTCCCCTCCTTGAGGCGGGCCAGTTCCGCCGCGACGTCGCCGGAGACCAGCGAGGAGTTCTCCCACGACGCCTCGGCCAGCGTGTCGGACACGACGTACTTGCGGGCGCTGTTCATGACCGCGGTCGTCGGGTCGTCGAGATCGGCGCCGGGCCAGTACGAGGCGAACTCCTCGTAGGTGCGCCGGCCGAGGAGGGTCGCCTCGGCCTCGCCCATCAGCTCGCCGACGGCGGCGCCCATCTGGTCGTCGAAGTAGGGGAAGTGCCAGCTCTCCGGCGACTCGATCACGCCGTCGAGGGAGATGAAGAGGCTGGACTTGATGAAACCCATCGGGATCCTCCTTCGCTCGCGTCCGCGGCCGGGGCCGTGGACGAGTACCTGTCGGTCACAGGTCGAAGGGAGTCCCGGCGGATCGACGCACCACCGGAACTTTTTCCGGCCGCCCCGCGACCTGTTGCCCGCCGGCGAGCGGCCGGTGAAGGGCACCCTGGAGAACGGCCGGCCCGCCGAGGTTCGCCGGCGCGTCCTGAGCGCCTGGAACTCCTACGGCTACGCCTAGCCGCTTCCCGCCGGCGGCGGGTTCGGCACCGGCGCGCGGGGAAGGGGAGGCCCGTGGGAGTGGTCGGTCGGGTGGACGCCTACCAGCGGCGGCATGACTGGGTGGGGCTGCCGCTGGCGGTGGTCTACAAATTCGTGGACGACCAGGGCACCTATCTCACGGCGATCATCACCTATTACGGGTTCGTGTCGCTGTTCCCGCTGCTGCTGTTGCTGGTCACCGGACTGGGCTTCGCACTGCAGGGCAACCCCGGACTGCAGGAACGCGTCCTGGACTCCGCGCTCGCGCAGTTCCCCGTCATCGGGGACCAGATCGGCGCCAACATCCATTCGCTCCAGGGCAATGTCCTCGCTCTGGTGACGGGTGTCGCGGGCAGTCTCTACGGCGGTCTGGGCGTCGTGCAGGCCGCCCAGAACGCCCTGAACAAGGTGTGGGGGGTGCCGCGCAACTCCCGGCCGAACCCCGTAGCGGCCAGGGTGCGCAGCCTGGTGCTGCTCGCCGTCGGCGGCGGGGTCCTCCTGGCGACCACGCTGCTGTCGGCGGTGACCGCCTACGCCCGCGTCTTCGGCGTCGGTGTGCGGGTGGCGGCCATCGTGTCCGCCGTCGCCGTCAACGCCGCGCTGTTCATGGTGGTGTTCCGGATCCTCACCGCCCGCCCCCTGACGATCGCCCAGGTCAGGACGGGGGCGATCGCGGCCGCGCTGGTCTGGCAGGTCCTGCAGTGGGCCGGCACGTTCCTGCTCGGGCACATGCTCAAGGGCGCCACCGCCACCTACGGCATGTTCGGCATCGTGCTCGGCCTGCTGACATGGATCTACCTGGGCGCGGTCACCTTCGTGGCCGGCGCGGAGATCAACGCCGTCCGCGACCGGCGGCTGTGGCCCCGCAGCCTCCTGACGCCCTTCACCGACGACGTCGAACTGACGGCGGCGGACCGGCGCGCCTACGCCCTGTACGCCGAGACCGAGCGCCACAAGGGCTTCGAGAACGTCGACGTCGACTTCGACCCGCCCCCGCGCGACGCCCCGGACTGACCTCGGCGCCGCTCGGCGCGGCCGCCGGTACGCCCCCTGGACGCGTGCTCAGGCGAAGGGCGGGGGACCGCTCCCGACCAGCGCGATCACCTCGGACCAGACCGCCGAGTCACCGAGCGTGACCTGCGCCTCGCGGCCGTCCGGAAGCCGCAGCGTCCGGTCGTGCGGGCCGTCGGCGTCGAAGTCGCCGATGGTCGCGGTCCCGGACCACTCCCGCTGCTTGGCCCGCAGATCGACATGGACCTCGACCTCGGCTCCGTCGCTGCTGATCAGGGTGGCGGGGCCCCGGTAGCGGCTCACGCCCGGCTCATCTCATCGGAACCGTCACGAAAAGTGTTCATGAGGCCGCACCCTAGCCGCCGGGTCGGACGTTCCGGGCCGCGGCACGCGCGACACCGGCCGGCACCGCGCACCGCACCGCACCGCCGAACGCGTCAGGGCCAGGTCTGCTCGGCGCGGCGCCAGCGCTGCGGGGTGATGCCGTAGCGGTTGCGGAAGCGGCGGACGAGGTAGGCGGCGTCGCGCAGGCCGGTGCGGGCGGCCACGGCGTCCAGCGGCAGGTCGGTCTCGCGCAGCATGCGCCGGACCTCGATCATGCGCCGCTCGGTGATCCATTCGAGCAGGGGGCGCCCGGTGCGCCTGCGGAGCACGGTGGTGAGGTGCCCGGGGGTGTAGCCGAGCGTCCGGGCGACGTCCGCGGCGGAGACCGGTTCGCGGAACGTGGCCTCGATCTCGGCGAAGACCTGCTCGACGAGCGGGTCCGGCGCGTTCGGGGCGGACGGCGCCAGCCGCGCCGCCGCGACCAGGAGCCGGGTGAGGGCGGCGGCGACGGCCTCGCGGGCCCCGAGGCGGCCGGGGTCGGTGAGTTCCGCGGCCAGGTCCGCCAGCCACGCGGACCAGGCCGCCCGGTCGGCCTCGGCGACCCGGCCGAGGCCCGCGGCGGGGGCGAACAGGGCGAGGAGCGGGTGGTGCATCCAGGTCAGCGGGGAGACCGAGGCGAGGGCGGGGACGGCGTCCGGTGTGAACGCGACCGACCAGGCGTCGCCGCGGGCCAGTTCGGCGACGGTCGTGACGCCGATGACCTGCCCGGGTGACAGGGCGTGGACGTCGCCGGCGCGCAGCGGCCGTTCGGCGCCGTCGACGGTGACCGAGCCCGTGCCCTCCTCGATGTAGACCAGGACGAGGAAGTCGTGGGCGTGCCGGTGGTCCGGCGGGAGTACGGAGTGGGCGGTCTCGGTGTCGAACCGGGTCACCGAGACGGCGGGCGCGCCGACGCGCTGCCGATAGCGGTAGAGGGGGGTCCCGTCGGGCCGGAGGGTGCGCAGCCTCGACTCGGACCCGGGCGGGGCGCCGACCGAAGAATGTCCCATGACGTCCAACGTATGTCCTGCTCGGCGAACGCGGAATGTCCAAGACTGGCAGGTGACGACAACCGACGGCGGCAGACCCGCCACCGAGCGCACAAGGGGCACCCATGCCGGCTTCCACCCGGGTACGCATCCTCGACCAGCGGACTCCCGAGGAGCGGGACCGTCCGTTCCTGCCCGGAGCGGGCAGGACCTGGCTCCTGCCGTTCTACGACGCCTTCACCCGGCTGGGCGGCGTCCGCGCGCTGCACGAGCGCGCGGCCGGGCTCGCCGCCGTCGAGCCCGGCCAGGCCGTGGCCGACGTCGGCTGCGGGACGGGCAACCTGTCGTTCGCCGTGCTCGCCGCCCAGCCGGGCGCGCGGGTGACCGGCCTCGACCCCGACGGGGACGCCCTGCGCCGGGCCGCGCGCAAGGCGCGCCGCCGCGGCGTGGCCCTCACCCTCGTCCGGGGATACGCCGACCGGATCCCCGCCCCGGACGCCTCGTTCGACCATGTGGTCTCGTCGCTGGCCCTGCACCACCTGGACGACGACGGTCGGAGGGGGTTCGCGCGCGGCGCGCTGCGCGCCCTCCGTCCGGGCGGGAAGGTCACGATCGTCGACTTCGGCGGGCCCGCGTCCGATTCCGCGGACGGCGGCCACGGTGGCCACGGCGGCCATGGCGGCCACGGTCGCGGCCGGGTCCACGCCTTCCGGCACCTGCCCCGGTTCCGGCGTTCCCGGGCGGCGCACGGCCCGGCCGGGGACGGCGGCCATGACGGCGGCCATGACGGCGGCCACGGCGGCGGCATCGTCGCGCTGCTCGCCGGGGCCGGGTTCGGCGACGCCCGGGAGGTCGCGCAGGCCGACCACAGGTTCGGCCGGATCACCTTCGTGCAGGCGACCCGCCCGGCGCCCTAGGCGTCCGCTCGGGCGTCCGCCGCCGCTCAGGCGTCGGGCGGCGGGCGATCCGCCTCGATGATCGCGGCGATCTCGTCCGGGGTCCAGGGCGGGGACGTGTCGTGGTCCCGCCAGCCGAGGTACTGCTCGGCCGGGCGCGGGAACTCGCCGATGTAGCCGCCCGCGCCGGCGAAGACCCGGCCCGTGACGCCGGCCGACGCGGTGGTCGCGAGGAAGAGGTAGAGCTGCGCGACGTACTCGGCGGGAGGCGGCGCCAGCGCGCCGGCGTGCATGACGTCGTCGAGGATGCCGCGCCGGTGCAGCCGGTCGATGGTGGCCTCGTAGTCCGCGCCGCTGGACAGGCGCGTCTCCGCGCCGGGGCAGACCGCGTTCACCCGGACGCCGTGCTCCCGGAGCTCGGCCGCGAGCGCGTAGGTGAGGCTGTTCACGCCGCCCTTGCCCGCCGGGTAGCCGGTTCCCCCGAAGACCCCCGTGAAGGCGTGCGAGCCGGTGTTGACGATCCAGCCGCGTCCCGCCTCGACCATGAGCGGGGCGAAGGCCCGGCACGTCAGGAACGTCGCATGGAGGTGGACGTCGATGAGGGAGCGCCAGTCGTCCACCGAGATGTCCAGGATGGAGGACGCGGCGGGCTCGGCCGTGCCCGCGCAGTTGACGAGGATCTCCGGGGAGCCGAGCCGCCGCGCCGCATCGAGGAGGGAGTCGACGACGGCGGGGTCGGCGGCGGAGCCGGGCACCCCGACGACCTGTGCGGATGCGCCCAGTTCGGCGACGGCGCGTTCGAGGACGGCCCGGTCGCGTCCGTTGACGACGACGGACGCTCCCGCGTTCGCCAGCGCGCGGGCCACCTCGAGGCCGATGCCGCGGGACGAGCCGGTGACGACGGCGACGCGGCCGTCCGCGAGCGGGCTCATGAGGCCCCGGCTCCGGCGGCCCGTACAGGGGACATCAGCGAGGGCTCCCTCCGGACGGCGACCACGGCGGTCAAAGGCATAGTGGTCTCTATGTGGATGTCTGCTCCTGCGGGTTGATGCGCAGCCCCGCCGGCTCGATGAACACCCCTTCGGCCTCGACGGTCACGCCGCCGGCGTCGGAGATCGACGCGACCACGAACACCTTGCGCCCCTCTTCGCGGGCGATGCTCGCCTCCAGGCGCAGGGGCCCCAGGGGAGTGCCGCGCCGGTAGCGCATGGTGAGCGTGCCGGTGAAGGTCGTCCGGTGCATCGCGGACGCCGTCACCCCCATGATGTGGTCGAGGAGCATCGCGGAGACCCCGCCGTGCACCAACCCGGGAGGCCCCTCGTAGGCCGCGCCGAGGACCACGTCGGCGTGGCATCCCGACGAGTCGTGCACGACCTCCAGGGGCGGCGCTATCGCGTTCGCCGCGCCCACCACGGCGTTGCCCCAGTTCCAGGCCCGCAACTCGGAGTTGTACCTGACGCCGGCCGGGCCGGGCAGCTGGGAGGCCCGCAGCCGTTCGACGAGTCCGGTGAGGTCGTCGCGGATCCGGTGCACCTCGCCGTCGTCGACGGTCGTGCGGATCGTGGCGTCGACCAGCTCGCGGACGGTCCCGGCCAGCGACGCCAGCACCGCTTCCCGCCGGTCCACCTCGGGGGTGGGCGTGTCGTCGCGGACGAAGCCGCCGGCGCTCACCGCGGACGCTTCGGGAAAGGGACGGCGGCTTGTCATGCGCCGACCGTATACCGGAAGTGGCGGCGCGACCAAGCGTCACATAGACATATCTATGCTCATCAGGGCCGTATGGACCTGCCCGGCGCCCCGCCCGCTCTACAATCGCCCCGTGACCGAGCCCTCGACCGGCCGGGCCGCGGAGCCGGAGGGCGCGGCGGGCCCCGGCACCGCCGGCGCTCCGCTGAACGCGCGGGGCGCCCGGCTCAACCGGCGCGGCCTGGAGACGCGCGCCCGGGTGATCGGGACCGCGATCGACATGCTCGCCGACGACGAGCACGGCGGCGAGGTCAGTGCCAACCTGATCGCCAAACGCGCCGGAGTCACCTGGGGCACGGTCCAGCACCAGTTCGGCGACGTCGACGGGCTCTGGGCCGCGGTCCTCGAAGAACTGGGGAACCGGGGCGACATGCTGCCCTGGAAGGAGATGGACGACGGGTCCGTCGCCGAGCGGATGGGCCGGATCGTCGACGCCCTCTGGTCGGGCCTGGACTCGCCCGCCGGCCGGGCGGTGGCGGCGCTGCGCGGCCTGCTGCCCCGCAACACCGCCGAGTTCACCGAGACCCACCCCCGGACGGCCGAGCAGCTCACCGTCTGGGACCGCCGGTGGCGGCGCGCCTACGCGCGGGCCTTCCGCGGGCTCGTCGTCGACGCCTACCGCCTGGAGCGCGTGCGCCACCTCCTCCCGGCCGCCGTCCACGGCCTGTATCTGGAGCAGCGCCTGAGCACCTGGACCGACATCGACGAGGCCCGCGCCGTCCTGGCCGAATCGATCGCCGGCTACCTCGAATCGCCGCCCTGAGGGCGCGGGACAGCCCTTCGAACGCCTCCGGCGCCGCCGGGCTTCGAGGACTGTCGGTGGCCTCGCGTTTAATCGAAGGGTGGACGTCGACAAGCGCATCGCGGAGCTGACCGCCGAGGTCAGGCGGCTGAACGACCTGTACTACGGCACCGGCGACAGCCCGCTGCCGGACGCGGACTACGACGCGTTGAAGGACGAGCTGGCGGCGCTCGTGGCCGAGCATCCCGAGCTGGAGCCGGCCGACAGCCCGCTCGGCAGGGTCAACGCGCCGGCCGAGCTCACCGGGCCGACCGTGCGCCACGCGCGCCCGATGCTGTCGCTCGCGAAGGCGACGAGCGAGGAGCAGATCCGCGCGTTCTGCGAGCGCTTCGGCGGCCAGGTCTTCCGCGTGTCGGAGAAGCTCGACGGGCTCTCGCTCAGCGCCGTCTACACCGGCGGGACGCTCGACTACGTCGCCACGCGCGGCACCGGCGCGGTCGGTGAGCTGGTGACCGGGAAGGTGCGCCACGTGATCCCCGGCATACCGGCCCGGATCGAGGAGCCGGGGCGCGTCGAGGTCCGCGGTGAGGCCGTGATGCTGCGGTCGGTGTGGGCGGCCTACAACGAGGCGCACCCCGACCGGACGCTGACCAACCCGCGCTCGGGCGCCGCCGGGACGCTGGTGCTGAAGGACCCCGAGGCCGCCGCGGAGGCCGGGCGGCTGCTGCGGTTCTTCGCGTTCGGCGCCGACCGCGACGGTGCCGCCGCGGACCTCCCGGCGGGTTTCGAGCCGGTCGCCCAGTACGTGTGCGCGGGCGCCGCCGAGGTGGTGGACGCCATCCACGAGATCGGCGACCGCCGCGACGGGCTCGACTACGACATCGACGGCGCGGTCGTCCGGCTGCACGAACCGGTGGCGTTCGACGCGGCGGGCTTCAACAGCGCCGAGCCGCGCGGGGCGATCGCGTTCAAGTACCCGCCGGAGGAGAGGCTGACGACGCTGCTGTCGGTCGAGTGGCCGGTCGGCAAGATCGGCCGCGTCCCGCCGCGCGCGAAGGTCGCGCCGGTGTTCGTCGGCGGCGTGACGGTGGAGAACGTCACCCTGCACAACCCGCGGCTGATCCGCGAGCGCGACCTGCGGATCGGCGACACGGTGGCGGTCGTGCGGCGCGGCGACGTGATCCCGTTCGCGGGCCGCTCGCTGCCGGAGGAGCGCGACGGGAGCGAGACCGAGATCGTCCCGCCGGTCGACTGCCCGTCCTGCGGCGCGGAGCTGGAGGTCCGCGGCACCGGGGAGGAGCGCTGGTGCGTGAACCTGCAGTGCCCGGCCCAGGCGACGCGCCGGCTCATGCACTGGGCCTCGCGCCAGGCGGCCGACATGGAGGGCGTCGGCGACACCTGGATCGAGAAGCTCGCCGAGGACGGCGTGCTCAAGCGCCGCAGCGACTTCTACGACCTGACGGCCGGGCAGCTGCTCGGCTACGAGCGGATGGGCGAGGTCAGCGCGGGGAACATGGTCGACTCGATCGCGTCGTCCACCGGTATCGGGCTGCGCCGCGCGCTGATCGGGCTGGCGATCCCGATGGCGTCCGAGGGCACGGCCAAGCGCCTGTGCCTGGCCGGCTACGAGCGCATCGAGGACGTCGCGGCGGCGACCGCCGAGGACCTGGTGGCGATCCGCGACATCGGGCCGAAGGCCGCCGAGAGCATCGTGGCGTTCTTCGCCCGCCCCGACGTGCGGGAGGAGATCGCGGCGCTGCGCGAGCGCGGCGTGGTCCTCGACGTGCTCGCCGAGGACCGGCCGGTCGACGCGGCGGCCGCGGGCGACTCCCCGCTCAAGGGCGCGTCGGTCGTGATCACCGGCGCCTTCACCGACCCGCGCTCCGGCGCGAAGATCAGCCGCCCGGACGTCACCCGCCTGGTCGAGCGGGCGGCCGCGACGGCGACCTCCTCGGTCTCGGCCGCTACCGACTACCTGCTCGCCGGCGACAACGTCGGCGCCGCCAAGACCACCAAGGCCGAGAAGCTGGGAGTCACGGTCGTCGCACAGGACCAGCTGTGGCGCTGGCTGGCCGAGGCCGACGTCATCTGAACGCCAGGCATATCGCCCTCCTCCACCTCGGGTCCGCAGCGCGACGATCGGGGGCGCGGACGTCCGGTGTCGTAGACTCGGCATCGCCGAGGGCATTTCGAGCGCAGGTCACGTTACCCGCGCCGTCACCGGCGATAGACGAACCGGTCCGCACGGACCGAGAATGGGGCCCGCATCATGGCCCGCGATACGACGCAGCTCGCTCCCTCACCCACCGCGACCACCCCGCGCGGACTCCCGGCACCGCGCCCACCGCGGCTGCGCCTGGCCCCGGGCGGGACGGGACGCGGGGTCATGGACGGCGGCTGGTGGCCTCGATCCCGCGACGCCGGCGCCGAGCTCACCGAACTGCTGACCGCTCTGGCGGCCGCGGGGGAGACACCGGAACAGGCCACCCGCGTGGCCATCGACTTCGACGACTGGGACGGCGTCCCGCTGCGCATCACCGTCCTGGGACACGAGGTCAGGGTGGCCTGGCTGGGCCACCTCGACCACATGGTCGCGATCGCGCGCGGCGGCGCCGACCCGCTGCTGCTCCTCGTCGTCCCGCCCGGGGCCGCGCCGCCCGCCGCGGAGGCCGCCCTGGCCAGGTCCGTCATCGTGAGCGGCGACGTGATGCCGCAGGAGATCCTTGCGTCCTGCGACATCTCCACCGTCCGCGCCTGAACCGCGTCCGGTGCGCGAGGGCCGTCCGCGTCTCGGCGCCGGGCGGGCTAGCCGTTCTCCGGCAGGTGGTCCTCGGCCCATTGGGAGATCTGGTGCAGGGCGGGGATCAGTGCTTCGCCGCGTTCGGTGAGGGCATAGGAGACCGCGATGGGCGGGCCCTCCGCCACCGTCCTGTCGATGAGGCCGGCCCCGCACAGGTCGGACAGGCGCGCGGACAGGACGGAGTCGGAGATCCCGCCGATCGCGCGGGACAGTTCGCGGAAGCCGGCCGGGCCCCGGCTCAGCGACCCCAGGACGACGGCGTTCCAGCGCTTGCCGAGGAAGCCGAAGGCGCGGGCCAGCGCCGCGTCGCTCCGGGCGCAGTCCGCCGGGACGCGGCCGGCGGGGTTCCGTGCTCGTGCCATGCCTCCATGCTAGCTCTCGCGAGGTCGCTCGGAATTTAGAAGCGGCTCGTAGGGTTGGTGCGGACGACACGCTGCTGATCGAGGAGGATCACGACATGTCCGACTACGGGCACGAGCTGGAGTTCGGGGCCTTCATCACGCCGTCCAACGCGGATCCGGAGCGGGTGGTGGGGCTGGTGCGGGCCGCCGAGGACGCCGGGCTCGACCTGGCCACCTTCCAGGACCACCCCTACCAGTCGCGCTTCCTGGACACCTGGACCCTGATGTCCTACGCGGCGGGCCGGACCGAGCGCATCCGCCTGTCGGGCAATGTGGTGAACCTGCCGCTGCGGCCGCCGGCGGTGCTGGCGAGGGCCGCGGCGAGCCTGGACCTGCTGTCCGGCGGCCGGTTCGAGCTGGGCCTCGGCGCGGGCGGCTTCTGGGACGCCATCGAGGCCATGGGCGGGCGCCGGCTCGCGCCGGGGCAGGCCGTCGAGGCGCTGAGCGAGGCGATCGACATCATCCGCGGCATCTGGGACGCGGGCGACCGGACGCGGTTCAAGGTCGACGGCGCCTACTACCAGGTGGACGGCGCCAAGCGCGGTCCGGCCCCGGCGCACGACATCGGCATCTGGCTCGGCGCCTACAAGCCGAGGATGCTGCGGCTGACCGGTGGGAAGGCCGACGGCTGGCTGCCGTCCCTGTCCTACCTCCCCGGCCTGGACGAGGTCGCGAAGAGCAACGCGATCATCGACGGGGCGGCGCGGGAGGCGGGCCGCGACCCGGCGGAGATCCGGCGCCTGCTGAACGTCGGCCGGATGGACGCCGACGACGGCCGGTGGGCCGGGCAGCTGGCGGAGCTGGCCCTCCGGTACGGGTTCGGCACCTTCATCCTGGCCGGCGACGACCCCGCGGAGATTCAGGTCTTCGGCCGGAAGGTGGCCCCGGCGGTCCGCGAGCTCGTCGCCGCCGGGCGCGCGTCGGCCGCCCGGGGATAGGACGGACCGCGGCCGCCGCCCGACGCCGATCGGCTCGGGCCGGATCCGGGCGCCGTTGCGCAGGGTAGGTAGAACGTGTTCTACTTTGCTCTGGAACGTTGACTGGACAGTTGTCCAACCCCTGGTGTGCGCGGAGGAGCCCGTGGTCCGAGCCGATTACGTCGTCGTGGGCGCGGGCAGCGCCGGGTGCGCGGTGGCGCGCCGACTCGCCGAGAGCGGCGCGAGCGTCGCGGTGCTGGAGGCCGGCGGCCGGGACACCGCCCGCGGGGTGCGGAACCTGCTGGAGATCCCCGGCGCGGTCGCGGTGCTGATGTCGACGCCGCAGCTGAAGAAGCTCGTGGACTGGGGCTTCAAGTCGGTGCCGCAGACCGCCGCCTGGGGGCGGGTGATCCCGCAGGTCCGCGGCAAGGTGCTGGGCGGGTCCAGCTCGGTGAACGGCATGCTGTTCGTGCGCGGCAACCGGCAGAACTTCGACGACTGGGCCGCCGACGGCGCGACCGGATGGTCCTACGACGACGTCCTGCCGGCCTTCAAGCGGCTCGAGGACTGGGAGGACGGCGCCGGTGACCTGCGCGGCGCCGGCGGCCCCGTCAAGGTGCGCCGCCAGAAGGGCCTGACCGACGCGGCCCGCGCCTTCATCGACGCCGCGACCGACCGGCTCTCGGTCCCGTTCCTCGACGACTACAACGGCCCCGCGCAGGAGGGCGTCGGCGTCTTCCAGCTCAGCGCCGACCGCGGCGTCCGCTACTCCGCCGCCCGCGCCTACCTGCGCACCGACCCGCCCGACAACCTCCTCGTCCTGACCGGCGCCGCGGCGACCCGGATCGTGGTGAGCGGCGGCCGGGCCACCGGCGTCGAGGTCGTCGGCGCCGACGGCGACACGCAGGTCATCGCCGCCGACCGGGAGGTCATCGTCTCCGCCGGCGTGTTCGGCTCGCCGAAGCTGCTGCAGCTGTCGGGGATCGGCCCGGCCGACCACCTGCGGCGGCACGGCATCGAGGTGGTCAGCGACCTGCCGGTGGGCGACAACCTGCACGACCACCTGTTCGTGCCGGTGTCCTTCCAGATGGACTCCGCGCTGCGGCGCCCGACCCCCGCGTACTTCATGCGCGGGCTCGCCCAGGCGCGGCTGCGCCGTTCCGGCTGGGCGAGCGGCTCGCAGTTCGAGGCCACCGGGTTCGTCCGCACCTCCCAGGCCGGGGCGATCCCCGACCTGCAGCTGCACGCGCTCTACTGGGTCTACCCGTTCCCCAACCAGGACGGCGACAAGGCGGTCCGCCCGCCGACGACCAAGCCCGGCCTCAGCGTGTTCCCGACACTGATCTACCCCGAGAGCCGGGGCACGGTCCGGATCGCCGGGCCCGACCCGGCGCTCCCGCCGCTGATCGACCCCGCCTACCTGACGGCGGACAAGGACGCCGAGGTGCTGATGGAGGGCATCTCGCTCGTCCGGCGGGTGATGGCGGGAACCGGCGACAACAAGGGCGAGATCCGTCCCGGCCCCGACTACGCCGACGCCGCCGAACTGCGCCGGATCCTGCCCAACATCGTGCACTCGGTCTACCACCCGGTCGGCACCTGCCGGATCGGGACGGACGAGCGCGCCGTCGTCGACCCGGAGCTGCGGGTCCTCGGCGTCGACGGCCTGCGGGTCGCCGACGCGTCGGTCATGCCGTCGGTCACCGGCGGCAACACCAACGCGCCCTCGATCATGATCGGCGAGCGCTGCGCGGGCTTCGTGCTCGGGACGGAGGGACGGCGGTGACGGGGGAAACCAGGATCCTGCGGGTCGAGGACGTCGACCGCGTCCGGACGCTCACGCTCGACCGGCCCGCCGCGCTCAACGCCTTCAACGAGGCCCTCTACGACGCGCTCACCGAGGCGCTGCTAGAGGCGGCCGAGGACCCGGCGGTGGCCGTGGTGCTGCTGACCGGCAGCGGCCGCGCGTTCAGCGCCGGCACCGACCTGGTGGAGATGGCCGAACGCGTCGCCGACCCGGACTTCAAGCCCGGGAAGCACGGATTCATCGGCCTCATCGACACGCTGGCGGAGTTCGACAAACCGCTCGTCCTGGCGATCAACGGGCTGGGCCTCGGCATCGGGCTGACCGTGATCGGGTTCGCCGACCTCGTCCTGATGTCGGAGGACGCGCGGCTCAAGACGCCGTTCACCAGCCTGGGCGTCGCGCCGGAGGCCGCGTCGAGCTACCTGCTGCCGCGCCTGGTCGGCCGCCAGAACGCCGCCTGGATCCTGCTGTCCGCCGAGTGGATCTCCGCGGCCGAGGCCAAGGAGATGGGGCTCGTCTGGCGGGTCTGCGAGCCCGCCGCCCTGCTGGACGAGGCGCGAGCGGCCGCGGTCACGCTGGCCAGGCGTCCGATCTCCAGCCTGCGGGAGGTCAAGCGCGACATGACCGCGCCGCTCCGCGAGGAGATCCGGCGGGCCCGGGAGCGGGAGAACGCCGGCTTCGCCCGGCTCATGGGCGGCCCCGCCAACGCCGAGGCGCTGGCGGCGTTCGCCGAGGGGCGCGACCCCGACTTCACCTCCCTGCCGCCGGGCTGGTAGCGCGCGGTCACGCCCCGCGTCCGTGCTCCGGGTCGATCCTGACCAGCGCGTCCGCGGGTCCGCCGGAACCGGCCGGGTACTCCCGCAGCGGCACGAGGCCGCCGGCCCAGGCGGACATGACGGGCGCGAGGACCCGCCACGCCTCCTCGGCCTCGTCGCCCCGGATCGACAGGGCGGCGTTGCCGTGCAGGACGTCCAGCAGCAGCCGGCCGTAGGCGGGCAGGTCGGGCGCCTCCATCTGCGCGGTCATGGTGAGCGGGGTCAGGGTCCGCGCGCCGGAGCCGATGCCGGTGAGCGAAAGGGTCATGTCCTCCGGGGCGAGCCCGAACCGCAGCACGTTGGGCAGGGCCTCCCCGCTGTGGCCGAAGGGCAGGTGGGGGACGGGCCGGAAGCGCACGGCGACCTCCTTGCGGTCGTCCTTGAGGGCCTTGCCGCTGCGGAGCCGGAAGGCGGTACCGGACCAGCGCCAGCTCTCCAGGCGCAGTTCCACCTCGGCGAAGGTCTCGGTGCTGCCGCGCGGGTCCACGCCGTCCTCGTCGATGTAGGCGGGCACCGGGCGGCCGCCGGTCCGCCCGGCGAGATAGCGGGCCCGGCGGGTCTGGCGCAGGACGTCCTCCTCGGTGAGGGGCCGCACCGAGCGCAGCACGTCGATCTTCCGGTCGCGCAGGTCGCGCTCGCCGAGGCTGAGCGGCGGCTCCATCGCCACCAGGCACAGCACCTGGAACAGGTGGTTCTGCACCATGTCCTTGAGCGCGCCGACGCCGTCGTAGTAGCCCGCCCTGCCCTCCAGGGCCAGCGACTCGTCCCAGACGATCTCTATCTCGGCGATGTGCGCGCTGTTCCAGATCGGCTCCAGCACGCGGTTGGCGAGGCGGCTGCCGAGCAGGTTCTGGACGGTGGTCATGGCCAGGAAGTGGTCGACGCGGAACACCGCCTCCTCGGGGACGACCTCGGCCAGCAGCCGGTTCAGCTCCCGCGCGCTGTCCAGGTCCTCGCCGAAGGGCTTCTCCAGGACGATCCGGCTGCCCGGCGGCAGGCCCGCGCCGCCCAGCGCGGTGATGCCGCCGGGGAACACCGCCGGAGGGAGGGCGAGGTAGAGCGCCACCGGCCCGTCACCGCCGATGAGTGCGGCCAGGTCGGCGGGGTCGGTGGCGTCGGCCTGCCGGTACCGGGCGGTGCCGGCGACCCAGGCCCGCGCGTCGGCGGGCGCGGAGCCGGCGTGCCGGTCGAGCTGCCCGGCCGTCCAGCGGTGGAACTCCTCGTCGCTCCAGCCCTTCCGGTCGGCGCAGACCAGCTGGAACCCGTCGGGGAGGTGCCCGGCCGCGCGCAGGGCGGCCAGCCCCGGCAGCAGGTAGCGGGCGTTGAGGTCGCCGGTGGCGCCGAAGACGACGAGCCGATTGATCATCCTGTCCCTCTCTCCTTCGCCCGGGCGAGGGTGACGCCGCTGGCGATGACGCCGATGTGGCTGAACGCCTGCGGGAAGTTGCCCATGAACGTGCCCGTCGACGGGTCGATCTGCTCGGGCAGCAGCCCGAGCGGGCTCGCCCGTGCGCACAGCGAGTCGTACAGGTCCTCGGCCTCCCCGACCCGGCCCTGCAGCGCGAGGTTGTCGACGAGCCAGAAGCTGCACAGCAGGAAGGCGCCCTCGTCGCCGGGCAGGCCGTCGGGCGACCGGTCGTGCAGGTAGCGGTAGAGCAGGCCGCCGCCGGCGGACAGGCGCTCGGCGACGGCCGCGGTGGTGGCGGTCATCCGCGGGTGCTCGGCCGGGACGACCTTCCGCAGCGGGAGCGCGAGCAGGCTGGCGTCCAGGCTGCCTCCGCCGTCGAGGTGCTCGCTCAGGCACTGCGCGTCCTCGTCCCAGGACTGCTCCAGGACGAGCCGGCGCAGCTCCTCGGCCTTGGCGCGCCACGTGCCGACCGGTCCGGGCAGGCCGAGCCGCTCGCCGATGTCCGCGGCCCGGTCCAGGGCCACCTGGCACATCGCGGTCGAGTAGGTGAAGACCCGGCCCTCGCAGCGCACCTCCCAGATGCCCTGGTCGGGCTGCCGCCACGCGCTCGCCGCGGTCTCGGCCAGCTCCGCCAGCCTCGACCACAGCGCGGGCTGCAGGTCGCCCCCGGAGCGCAGCCACTGGTCGGCGCAGTCCAGGACCTCGCCGTAGATGTCGTGCTGGCGCTGGTCGGCGGCGCCGTTGCCCCACCGCACGGGGGCGGAGCGCCGGTAGCCCTCCAGGCCGCCGTCCTCGGTCTCCTCGGGGACCGGGTCGCCGCCGAGCATGTACATGATCCGCGGCTGCGGGCCGCTCTCGAAGGCGTCCAGGACCCAGCCGAGGAAGGCGTCCGCCTCGCTGGCGAACCCGACACGGCGCAGCGCGAACACGGTGAAGGCGGCGTCCCGGATCCAGGCGTAGCGGTAGTCCCAGTTCCGCACACCGCCGATCGGCGCGGGCAGCGAGGAGGTGGGCGCCGCCACCAGCGACCCGTTGACCCAGTCGTCGCAGAGCTTCAGCGTGATCGCGGCGCGCCGGACCAGCGGTCCCTGCCGGCCGCCGTAGTCGAAGGTCCGCATCCAGCGGCGCCACGCGCCGGCGGTGTCCCGCAGCACCGCCTCGGGCTCGAACCGGTGATGGCGGTGGACCCGGCCCCAGGACAGCGTCAGCTCGAGACGGTCGCCCCGCCGCAGCTCGTGCACGGCGTCGAGGCCGGTCAGCGGGCGGTTGGAGCGCAGGTGCAGTTGCAGGTCCGGCCGCCGGGACGCCCACACCTCCAGGCCGCTGGCCAGGCTCCTGGACCGCGCGCCACCGCGCGGCCGCAGCTCCGCCCGCAGGCGGACGGTCCCGTCCAGGACGACGGCGGACCGCACCAGCTCGCCCCGGCTCGCGCCCGCGTCATCGGACAGGTCCGCGTCGGCGCGCAGCGCCAGCGCATCGGTGATCTTGAGGAGCCCGGCCGGGCCGCGCACCTCGGTCACCAGCACGGCGGTGTCGGGCTCGTAGTACTGGCGCGCCTCGCGCGCATCCTCGACCGTCAGGGCGAAATGCCCGCCGTGCTCGCTGTCCAGCAGGCCGCACAGCAGCGGGTCGTCGTCGAAGCGGGGCAGGCACAGCCACGGGATGGAGCCGTCCAGGCCGACCAGCGCGGCCGTCGCACCGTCCCCGATCAGGCCCAGGTCCTCCAGCGGCGGATAGCCCTCCGCCCGCCGCACCGGCCGGAACGGCGGATCCGGGTCGAGCATGACGACCTCCTCTTCCGGTGAACGGGGCTCAGTCCTGGGGAGGCCGGCGGGTCGAGCCGGCCATCACGTCGTTGACCGGGGAGCGTGCCGGCCGCCCGCTCAGGACCCGGACGGCCTCCTCGGCGGCGATCCTGCGCACCGTCCCGACGGCCTCCTCGGAGTAGTAGGCGGCGTGGGGTGTGACGATCGAGCCGGGCAGCTTCAGGAGGGGGTTGCGCGGGCGCCAGTCGCGTTGCTTCGCGGGCTCCTCTTCGAGGTCGTCCAGTGCCGCGCCGGCGATCCACCCCTCGGCGAGCGCATGGTAGAGCGCCGCGTCCTCCACGATGGGCCCGCGCGCGGTGTTGACGAGGATCGCGGTCGGCTTCATCCGGCGGAGCGTCGCGCGGTCGAAGGTGTGGTGCGTCTGCGGTGTGAGCGGCGACTGGACGACCAGGTAGTCGGCGCCTTCCACGAGGTCGTCGAAGGGCACCGGTCGGACGTCGCGGGCCCGCATCTCCGCCTCGTCCAGGAACGGGTCGTGCGCCCAGACCTCGACGCCGAACGCCTGCGCGCGCTCGGCGATGAGGCGTGCGATGGCGCCGAAGGACAGCAGCCCCAGCACCCGTCCCCGCAGCCGCCGGATCGGCTGCCCTGTCCGCCAGTGCCATTCGCCCTGCCGCGTCGCCCGGTCGTACCGGCAGATCCCGCGGGCGGCGGCGAGCCAGAGCGCAACGGCGTGGTCGGCGACCTCGTCCGCGCACCACTCGTTCGGCGCGTTCGTGACCTGGATCCCCCGCCGGGTAGCGGCCTCGACGTCGACGATGTCCACGCCCGTGCCGTAGCGGGCGATCACCCGGCACCGGGTGAACGCGTCGATGGCGCGGGCGCCGATCCGCGCGTACTGGTTCAGGACGCCGTCGACGTCCCGGCCCCTCTCGATCACCTCGTCCTCGGTCTTGCACTGCGCGGCGATGAGCCGGAACCCGGCGCCCTCGATGATGTCGCGTTCGATGTCGACGTCGCCGAAGTCGTAGTCGGCGATCAGGATCGTGCCGTTGCGGTCAGTGCGAGTCACGGGGAATCCCCTTGGTGTGGACGAGGTCCTGGTAGGGCACGGCGAGTTCCAGGCAGCCTCCGCTGTCCAGCTGCCCGACCGTGGAGCGGTGGATCTCCTGCCACGGTGTCTGGTTCTCCAGCTCCGGCGGTGTGTGCCGGGCCCATCGCGCGGCGATCTCCTCGCCGGGCAGGAGGACGTCGACGCGCGCGTTGTCCAGGTCGATACGGATCCGGTCGCCGGTGCGCAGGACGGCGAGGTTGCCGCCGGCCGCGGCTTCGGGGCTGGCGTTGAGGATGGAGGGGGCGTCCGAGGTGCCGCTCTGCCGCCCGTCCCCGAGCGTCGGGACCGCGGTGACGCCCCGCTGGACCAGTCCGGTGGGCAGCTCCATGTTGACGACCTCGGCGGAACCCGGGTAGCCGATCGGCCCGGTGTAGCGGATGACGAGGAGGCAGTGCTCGTCGATCTCCAGTTCCGGGTCCTCGATGCGGGCGTGGTAGTCCTCCGGCCCCTCGAAGACGACGGCGCGAAGCTCGAACACCTGCGGCCGGCCGGGGCCGGGCAGGTAGCGCGCCCGGAAGTCCTCGGTGATGACCGACGTCTTCATGACCGCGGAGTCGAACAGGTTCCCGGTCATCACGAGGAGCCCGCCCCGCGCGGACACCGGGTCGTCGTAGGGCCGGATGACCACCGGGTCGACGGGCGGGGCGTCGTCCAGGTTCTCGGCGACCGTGCGTCCGGAGACTGTGACGGCGTCGCCGTGCAGGCGCCCCGCCGTCAGCAGCGACCGCATGACGGCGGGGACGCCGCCGGCGCGGTAGAAGTCCTCGCCGAGGAACTCCCCGGCGGGGGCCGTGTTCGCCAGGACCGGGATGTCGGCTCCGACCCGCTGCCAGTCCCGGTTGGACAGGTCGACCCCCACATGACGGGCAATGGCGTTGATGTGGACGGGCACGTTGGTGGACGCGGCGATGGCCGACGCCACCACGATCGCGTTCTCGAAGGCGTCCAGCGTCATGACCTTGCGCGGGGTGAGTTCCTCCCGGACCAGGGCCACCGCCCGGCGGCCGGTCTCGTAGGCCATCTGCGCCCGCTCGCGGTAGGGGGCCGGGATCGCGGCGCAGCCGGGCAGGGACATGCCCAGCGCCTCGGCCAGGCTGTTCATCGACAGCGCGGTGCCCATCGTGTTGCAGTGCCCGATGCTGGGCGCGGACGCGCACACGCGCGATATGTACTCGTCGTAGTCGATCTCCCCGCTGGCCAGGAGCCGCTTCGACCGCCAGATCACGAGGCCCGAACCCGTCCGCATGCCCTGGTGGTAGCCGTTGAGCATCGGCCCGCCGGACAGGACGATCGCCGGGAGGTTCACCGTCGCCGCCGCGGTCAGGCACGCGGGCGTGGTCTTGTCGCATCCCGTGGTCAGGACCATCCCGTCGAGCGGGTAGCCGTAGAGCACCTCGACGAGGCCGAGGTAGGCGAGGTTGCGGTCCAGCGCCGCGGTGGGGCGCTTGCCGGTCTCCTGCAGGGGATGGACGGGGAACTCCAGCGGGATGCCGCCGCCGTCGCGGATCCCGTCCCTGACCCGGTCGGCGAGGGCGACCTGGTGCCGGTTGCACGGAACCAGGTCGTTGCCCGTTTGGGCGATACCGATGATCGGCCGCCCCGACTGGAGTTCGGCGGCGGTGAGACCGAAATTGAGGAAGCGCTCAAGGTACAGCGCCGTCATCTCCGGCTTGTCCGTGTTGTCCCACCATGCCTGGCTGCGCAGCCTCCCCGCGGGTTCCTTCGTCGGGGCATGGGCGCTCTCTACCCAGCGCTCACCCTCGATATCGACCCGACGTGCGGAAATAACGGTAAAGGTCGGGCCTGGTCGGCTTTGTCGGCTCATTGATCAACTTTAATGGTATTGATTGCCTCGCCTTTTGGTTTCACTTGATGAAGCTCCCCAGGGACGCGGCTGCGTCCTGCAGGGCGGGGGCCAGGGCGACCAGCTCCTCGCGGGGGACGAGGAAGGTGACCGTGGAAATGCTGACGCCGCCGGCGACGGCACCGGTCCGGTCGAAGACGGGCGCTCCTATGCACCGGATGGTCTTTTCGTTCTCCTCGTCGTCGATGGCGTATCCCCGTGCCCGGATCTGCGCGAGTTCCGCGGCCAGCCGCTCGGAATCGGTGATCGTCGCCGGGGTCATCGCGGGCATGCCGGCGCTCGCGAGGACCGAGGCCAGTTCGTCCTCCGGCAGATGGGCGAGGACGCACTTGCCGATCGCCGTGCAGTGCAGCGGCAGGCGCATGCCGACACGCGAGGCCATCCGGTACGGCTGGTCGGCCTCCACCTTGTGGACGTACACGGCGTGGTCGCCGCTGCGCAGCGCGAGGTGGACGGTCTGCCGGACGTCCCCGGAGAGCCTGCCGAGGACGTCGCCGATGCCCGCCGCGCCGGCGGCCTTGACCACCTCGGCGAGGGCCAGCATGCGGGTGCCCGCGCGGTAGCTCCCGTCGCCCTCGCTGGCGGTGAAGCCGAGGTCGGTGAGCGTGGCGAGGATGCGGTGCACGCTCGCCTTGGGGACGCCGGAGTCGGCGCAGATGTCGGCCAGCCGGCGCGGCCCGGGGCCGGCGACGGCGGCCTCCAGGACGCTGAGCGCCTTGGTCACCGCGTTGCCCGCCGACGATGCTCGGCCGCCGCGACGTGCGGGTTCGGTCGGAAGATCACCCATTGACAGTCCGTCCTCCTTCGTCTTAGTGTCCGCGTATTCCATCACGCAAGACTGCATTCTATGTAGTGGAACGAGCAAGGAGCGAGGCGTTGGGGAATCTGCTGATCGGCGGAGGTGTCCTTCCCGTCCACAACCCCGGCACCGGCGCCGTCCTGGGCGAGATGGCGGTCGCGACCGAGGCCGCGGCGCGCGCGGCGGTGCGGGCGGCGCAGGACGCCCGGGAGGCGATGGCCGCCGCCCCCGCGCACGAGCGGGCCCGGCTGCTGACCGCGGTCGCCGACGGCATCGCGGCGCGGGCCGGGGAACTGGCCCGGGGACTGGCGGCGGAGAACGGCAAGCCGATCCGGCAGACCCGCGAGGAGGTCGCGGCCGCGATCCGCATCTTCCGGGGGTTCGCGGGGGAGGCGACCCGGATCTTCGGCAGGCAGATCCCGCTGGACGCCGTGCCCGGCCTGGAGAACCACCTGGCGGTGACCGTCCGGGAGCCGATCGGGGTGGTCGCGGCGATCGTCCCGTTCAACTACCCGGTCGAGCTGTGGGCGCACAAGGCCGCGGCGGCGCTGGCGGCGGGCAACGCGGTGGTCGTGAAGCCGCCGGAGAAGTGCCCGCTCACGCTGATCGAGATCGGCGGGATCGTCGCCGCCGCCGGGTTCCCGGAGGCGGCGCACCAGATCGTGCCGGGCGGGCCGGAGCTGGCGCGGTTCCTCGCGTCCGCCGAGGGCGTGCAGATGATCAGCCTGACCGGCAGCACCGCGGCGGGCCGGGCGATGGCCGAACTGGCTGCGGGCACGCTCAAGCGGACGCACCTGGAACTCGGCGGCAACGACGCGCTCATCGTGTGCGCGGACGCCGATCTGGAACGTGCCGCCGAGGCCGTCGTGCTCGGCCGGCTGGCCCGCGGCAACGGGCAGATCTGCTGCGCGGTCAAGCGCGTCTACGTCGAGGACGGCGTGTACGGCGCGTTCGCGGAGGCGCTGGAGGCGCAGGCCCGCGAGCTGGTCGTCGGCGACCAGCTGGAGGAGGCCACCGACGTCGGCCCGCTGATCACCGAGCAGGCCGCCGCCGCCGTGGACGAGGCCGTCCAGGCCGCCGTCGGGGGCGGTGCCCGCCTCGCGGTCGGCGGGAGGCGGGACGGGGCGTTCGTGCCGCCGGCCGTCCTGGTGGACGTCGCGCCGGACGAGGAGGCGGTGGCCGAGGAGATCTTCGGCCCGGTCGCGCCGCTGCTGCGGGTGCCCGGCGCCCTGGAGGCGGTGGAACTCGCCAACCGGTCCCCGTACGGGCTGCAGGCGGCGATCTTCACCCGCGACATCGGGCGCGCGTTCGCCGCGGCCCGCCGGCTCCAGGTCGGCGGGGTCGTGATCAACGGCTCCACGGCGCTGCGCGCGGAGAACCTCCCCTTCGGCGGCGTGAAGCTGACCGGCGGGGCGCGAGAGGGACTGCACGACACCCTCCTGGAGATGACCGAGCAGAAGACCATCATCCTCATGGACGGCCTGGCATGAGGCTGGAACTGCGCGGTGTCCGCAAGGGGTACGGCGGCGTCGAGGTGCTGCACGGCGTGGACCTGACCGCCGAGGGCGGGCAGGTGCTCGCCATCGCCGGGGCCAACGGCGCGGGCAAGTCCACCCTGATCAAGGTGCTGGCGGGCGCCGCTCCGCTGGACGGCGGGCAGATCGTGCTCGACGGCGAGCCGCTGCGCCTGCACGGCCCGGAGGACGCCCACGCCCTCGGGTTCCGGACCGTCTACCAGGAGCTCAGCCTCGTCCCGCAGATGACGGTGACGGAGAACGTGCTGCTCGGGGCGATGCCGACCAGGCGCGGCCTCATCGACTGGCCGGCGGCGCACGCGCGGGTGCGGGCGCTGCTGGCCGAGATCGGCTTCGCCGAGATCGACCCGCGCGTCCGCGCCGGGAGGCTGTCGGTCGCGCGCCAGCAGATGGTGGAGATCGCGAAGGCGCTGGCGGGCGACCCCCGGATGCTGGTGCTGGACGAGCCGTCCGCCGTGCTCGCCGGCACCGACCTCGACCGGCTCTTCGACCTGGTCCGCAGGCTGCGCGAGCGCGGCACCGCGGTCCTGTACGTCTCGCACCGGCTGGCCGAGGTGATGGAGATCGCCGACCGGATCACCGTGATCAAGGACGGCCGGGTCGTGGACACGCTCACCCCGGCCCGCACCAGCGAGGACGAGATCATCGCGCTGATGGCCGGGCGGCGGCTGGAGCAGATCTACCCGGACCGGGCGCCCGACCCCGGCGCGCCGCTGCTCAGCGTCCGCGGGCTGTGTCGCGACGGGGTGTTCGAGGACGTGTCGTTCGACCTGGCCGCCGGCGAGATCGTCGGCATGTTCGGCCTGGTCGGCAGCGGCCGCAGCGAGGTGGCGCAGTGCCTGTTCGGCGCCGACCGGCCGACGGCGGGGACGGTGGAGGTGGCCGGCGCCGCCGCGCGGTTCCGCACGCCGGGCGACGCGATCGCCGCCGGCGTCGCGCTGGTCACCGAGGACCGCAAGCACACCGGGCTTGTCCTCGACATGAGCGTCACCGACAACACGACGTTCGCGACGATGCCCCGGATCTCGCGGGCCGGGCTGCTCGACACCGGGCGGCGGGCCGCGACCGTGGCGGACATGATCGAGCGGCTGGGCATCCATCCGCCCCGCCCGCAGATGCCGGTCCGCCACCTCAGCGGCGGCAACCAGCAGAAGGTCGTGCTGGCCAAGTGGCTGCTGACGCGACCGCGGGTGCTGATCCTGGACGAGCCGACCCGCGGGGTCGACATGGCCACCAGGGTCGACATCTACCGGATGATCGACGAACTGACCAGGGAGGGGGTGGCGATCCTGCTGATCTCCTCGGACCTCACCGAGGTGCTCGGCGCCACCGACCGGGTGCTGGTGATGCGCGGCGGCCGGCTGGTCGCCGAAGTGGGCTCGGCCGACACGACGGAGGACGAGGTCCTCGCGCACTCGGTGGGGGTCGCGGCATGACCGAGCAGGAGTCGGCCCAGAAGCCGGCCGAGAAATCGGCCGGGAAGGCGGCCGGGAAGGCGGCCGGGAAGGCGGCCGGGAAGGCGGCGGCCGCCGGCGGCCCGCCGGGCCGGGCCCTCGCGCTCGCGGGCCGGGCGAACGTCCCCTCGCCGGCGAGTCTCGCCCTCATCGGCGCCGCGGTGCTGATCGTGGCCGTCGCGGGCGTCACCAACGAGTCGTTCCTCACCGAGGGGAACATCACCAACCTGCTGCGGCAGATGGTCACGACCGGGCTGCTCAGCCTCGGCATGCTCCTGGTGATCCTCACCGGCGGCATCGACCTGTCGGTCGGGTCGCTGGTGGCGCTGACGGGGATCATGTCGGCCGGGCTGGTCGAGGGGATGCCGCTGCCGCTGGCGATCCTCGCGGCGATCATCGTCGGGACGCTGTGCGGGACGGTCAACGGCGTGCTCATCGCGCGGTTCTCGCTGGCGCCGTTCGTGGTCACGCTCGCGTCCATGACCACCTTCCGCGGCCTCACCTACGTCTACTCCCGCACCCCGATCACCCCGGCCACCCCGGACTTCCTGACGCTCGGCTCGCAGAACATCGGCGCCGTGCCGATGGCGGCGGTCATCACGCTGGTGCTGTTCGCGATGGGCTGGGTCCTGGTCAACCGGACCGCGGCGGGACGGGCGCTGCTCGGCATCGGCGGCAACCGGGAGGCGGTGCGGCTCGCGGGCGTGAAGGTGCAGCGGCACCTCGTCCTCGCCTACGCCCTGTCCGGGCTGTGCGCGGGCGTCGCGGGCGTCATCCTCGCCTCCCGCGTCGGCATCGCGCAGCCGAGCGTCGGCCAGGGCTTCGAACTGGACGCCATCGCCGCCTGCGTGATCGGCGGCGCCAGCCTCGCCGGCGGCCGCGGCACCGTCGGCGGGACGCTCGCCGGCGTCGTCCTGCTCGGCCTCATCGACAACCTGCTCAGCCTCTACGACGTGCAGAGCTACTGGCAGCAGGTGCTCAAGGGAGTGATCATCGCGGTCGCGATCCTCGCCCGCCGCGGCGAGCGGCAGAGCACCTAGCCGGCGGCCGGGCCATGCCCGGGACCGCCGCTCCCGCCCACCGCACCCGGCCCCCCGCCGCACTGTCCGGCGCCGCGCGCGGCGCCCCACCCCCGCAGAAGGAATGAACCATGAAGAAGATCGCCGGCAGCCTGCTCGCGGGCGCGCTCGCCCTGTCCTTCACCGCATGCGGCGACTCCGACGACGGCGGCGGCGCCGCGAAGGAGTCGCTGACGATCGGCGTCGCGAACTTCAGCCTCCAGGCGCCGTACTTCATCGCCATGTCCAAGGCCATCGAGAGCGAGGCCGGGACCTACGGCAACATCAAGGTGATCACCACCGACGCGCAGGGCGACGCGGCCAAGCTGACCACCAACGTGAGCGACCTGCTCACCCAGAAGGTGGACGGCGTCATCATCTCCGGCGGCCCGCTGAACGCCGCGCCGGCCGCGATGAACGCGATCAAGCAGAAGGACGTCCCGTCCGTGCTGGTGGACCGCAAGTTCTCCGGCGGCCAGTACACGAGCTGGATCGGCCCGAACAACACCCAGATCGGGCAGGGCGACGGGAAGTACATCGCCGACCGGCTGAAGGGCAGCGGCACCCTGGTCGTCATCAAGGGCGGCCCGGCCGACAACACCATCGGCCTGGACCGCACCAACGGCCTGCTCGGCGTCATCAAGCAGTCGCCGGGGATCAAGGTCGTCACCGCCCCCGACTTCGGCGAGTGGAGCTCCGACGGCGGCCTGAAGGCGATGGAGAACGTCCTCGCCAAGAACAAGGAGATCGACGCGGTCTTCTGCGAGAACGACTCGATGTGCCTGGGCGCGCAGAAGGCCATCTCCGACGCGGACCGCACCGGCGAGATGTTCCTGGTCGGCGCGGACGGGCAGAAGGAGGCCCTCGCGGCGATCAAGAGCGGCTCCAACTACGCCGCGACCGCCGTCAACAACGCCGACACCATCGGGCGGACCGGGCTGAACCGGATGCTGGCGATCCTCGCGGGCGCCAAGCCGGCGAAGGACACCCCGCTGGAGGCCCCGCTGGTGACCAAGGACAACGTCGACAAGTACAGCGACCCGAAGAGCATCTTCTGAGCCGCCGTCCCGTCGCATCGATATCGGGGAGCGAGGAAGCCGGATTGACCCATGACAACACCGGTCCGCGGGACCGCGGCCGGACCCCGGTCCTGGTCGCCGTCGGCGAGGGACTCCTGGAGGTCGGCGTGCGCGGTGACCTGCCCGCCGAGTACCTCGGCCGCGGCTTCGGCGGCGACGTCGCCAACGTGGCCGTCATGGCGGCGCGGATGGGGGCCGGGACCCGGCTGCTCACCCGCCTCGGCGCGGACGCCCCGGGCCGGTTGCTGATGGAGTTCTGGCGGCGCTCGCACGTGGACGTCGGGCGGGTCGCGGTCGACCCGTCCGCCCCGACCGGGGTGTACGTCAACGCGGTGCGGCAGGGCGGGCACACCTTCGACTACTACCGGTCCGGCTCGGCGGCGACCCGGCTGAGCGCGGACGACATCGACGGGCGGCTGCTGGAGGACGCCGGCGTCCTGCACGTGAGCGGGATATCGCTGGCGATCTCCGGCAGCGCGGCCGGCGCCGCCGAGCGCGCGGCGGAGCTGGCCCGCGAGCGGGGCGTCGCGGTGACGTTCTGCGTCAACCACCGGCCCATGCTGCGCCCCGATCCCGGCCGCGACCTCGCCTTCGCCCGCGCGTCCGACACGGTGATCATGTCGAGCGAGGACGCCCGCGCCGTCTTCGGCACCGACCGGCTGGAGCGGATCCGCGCCGGACTGGGCGCGGGCCCGCGCGAGATCGTGCTGACCGACGGCTCCGCCGGAGCGGCGGTGGAGGTCGGCGGCGAGGTCCACCGGGTCGCCGCGCCGCCGGTCGCGGTCGTCGACACCGCGGGCGCGGGCGACGCGCTGGCCGGCGCCTACCTGGCCGGGCGGCTGGCCGGCGCCACTCCGCCGCAGGCCCTCGAACCGGCCGTGGTCGCCGCGGCGCTGTCGTGCCGCCGCCCCGGATGCGCCCGGTCCTACCCGAGCGCCGAGGAGGTCGAGCGGGCGCGGGCCGCCGCGCTGTCACCGACCACCGAAGCGCACAACTGACCCCGCGAACACCTGCCCACCCCCAGGCAAAGGAGTCTCCTCGCCGGCAGCGGCCGGCACAGCGACACCGGGGCCCGGTATGCACCACCGGGCCCCGGGCCAGGCCCCCTCATCACCGAGAGGACATCATGAACCCTCAGCTTAACCGGACCCGTCCGCGCGGCGCCGCGCTCGTCGTCGCGCTGGCGCTCGCCGCGGCGGGCGGAACCGTCGTGGCGCTGCCGCAGCCGGCGCTGGCGCAGGCGCCGCAGCACGCGAAGCCGTCGCTGCGCGTCACGAAGGTCACCGCCCACGACGACAAGTCGTTCGACATCACCTTCAACAAGCCGCTCGGCTCGGACATCCTGCAGTTCACCGCCGCCAACCACACCTACGCGGGCCAGTACATCAAGGTCGGCGGCGGCGTCGCCGGCGCCTCGGACGCGGCCCTGGACGGCCGTGCCCTGTCGCAGGTCCCGGGCACCACCGTCCGGCCGGTGGACGACCGGGACCACAAGACGCTGCGCGTGGTGCTGGGCGACGGCGTCCGGCTGGAGAAGCGCGCCTACGACGTCTGGTTCGACGGCGGCGGCGACTCGCTCGCCGACCTGTTCTTCCGGGCCGCGGACGGCGGCGTCCTGCCCGGGGAGTCGACGAAGCGGAAGCGGCTCGGCGGCACCGCCGCGGACGCCGCGCAGGCGGCGATCTCGCAGGCGCGCAGGGTCGACTCCCGGACCGTCGACGTCACGTTCGCCGACACCGTCTGGTCCGGGATGCCGGTCGGCGCCTACAGCGGTTCCGACATCACGGTGGCGAGCGGCGGCGCGTCCGCGCACCCGGTCTACGTCGAGCACCTCGCCGGCACCGAGCAGCGCGGCTACCGGCTGTACTTCGGCGCCGACCTGGACGAGGGCGCGTCCCACCGGCTCACGCTCGGCGCGAAGCTGAAGCTCACCACCAGCGCCGGGACGGCGGCCGGGGACGTCGGCGCGGACGTCGCGCGCGGCGGCGGCGCGTACCAGGCCCCGCGGATCGCCGGCGCCGAGGTCAACGCGTCCGGGGACAAGATCGAAGTGAGGTTCAGCCACCGGATCGCGAAGGCCGGAGACCTCGCGGTCAAGGAGACCAGGACCGGCGTCAGCGGCACCAACGTCACCGTCGCCCAGGTCCGGAACCTGCTCACGTTCAGCGGGCTGCGGACCAGGACGGGCAAGGACGTCGCCGCCGCCCTGCGCGACGACGCGGCGTACTTCCCCGACGCGTCCACCCTGGTGGTCAAGCTGGACAGCGGCGACACCCTGCGGCCCGGCTCGCGCGGCGGGGTGGCGCTGACCGGGGGAGCGCTGACCGACGTCACCGGCGCGGCCAGCACCAGCACCGCGACGGTGCCCGTCCGGGTGCCGCACAAGCTGCGCGCCCCCGGCACCGGCTTCGACCCGAAGGGGCCCGACTACCTGAAGGTCGACACCCACGCCACGACGGTCTTCCAGCGGTACGACTACAAGCTCAGCGACGACGGAGTCTCCGTCCGGCCCGAGGGCGTCGGCAACAAGGTCGTCGGGCAGACGATCAAGACCATCGAAGTGGAGAACAAGTACGTCAAGGCGACGTTCGCGCCCGGCTACGGCGGCCGGCTGCTGTCGATGATCTACAAGCCGACCGGGCACGACCTCTTCTACACGAACCCGGTCGGCACCCAGTACGGCTTCTCCAACCGGCCGCCCGGGACGCCGGGCGACTCGCCGTTCTACAAGAACTGGCTGATGGTCTACGGCGGCGTGTTCCCGACGCTGACCGAGGCCGAGCACGGCAAGTACTGGAACGTCCCCTGGGACTACAAGGTCGAGAGGAAGAACGGCGAGTTCGCGGTCACCATGACCAAGACCGACGACGCCGACTACGCCTACAAGCCGTCCAAGTACGTGTACGGCCCCACCGGCATCAAGACGTCGGTGACCTACTCCCTGGACGCGCGGTCGCCGAACGTCAACATGTCCGTCAGCCTCCACAACCCGGGATCGGAGGACAAGAAGTTCGAGTACTGGACCTGCACGACGCTCGCGCCGGGCGCCCCGACGACCTCGGGCTCCCCGACGATGTCGGTGGTGTCGCCGGTCAAGAAGATCGCCCCCGAGCCCTGGTACCCGTGGATGTTCGAGGCGGAGGAGTCCGCCGGCTCGGGCATGCTCAAGCTCGACAACCTCAAGCAGATGTCGAACTGGACCCGGGACGGCATCGCCTACGGCCAGGACCTCGCCACCATGAAGCAGGGCAACTGGTGGGGCGTGGTCAACCATGAGAACAACGAGGGCGTCGTCCGCGTCGGCGACAACACCAAGACCCCCGGCATGAAGTTCTGGGAGTGGGGCCAGAACAACTCCTTCGACACCAACCCCTTCAGCAAGGGCAATTCCGCGCGCCCCTACATCGAGTTGTGGGCGGGCGTGTCCGGGAAGTTCTTCAGCCCGGCCGTCCTCAAGGCCGGCCAGACGATGTCGTGGACGGAGACCTATCTGCCCACGATGGACCTCGGGGACGTGGACAACGCCAACGCCAACGGTGCCGCCGACGTCAACGTCGACGCGTCCGGCACCGTCACCGCGCGGCTGTTCTCCACCGCCATCGGGCAGCGGCTGAACGCCGCCCTCGTGGACGCCTCCACCGGCCGGACGCTCGACCGGACCGGCTTCACGGGCACGGCCGACACGGCCGTGAAGCTCGCCGGCAAGGTCGCACCGGGATCGCAGGCCCGCCTGGTGCTCACCGACGCCCACGGCAGGACGCTGCTGACCGCCGAATCCGGCACCTGACCGGCCGGGCCGCCTGCCGCGCCACCCGCGGCAGGCGG
>NZ_JBEYTW010000095.1:0-33357 GCF_040643275.1 Spirillospora sp. NPDC047418 | reverse complement strand
AGCGCCGATGGTACTGCATGGGAGACCGTGTGGGAGAGTAGGACGCCGCCGGACATATATTGCAGGAAGGGCCCCGCCGACACGGCGGGGCCCTTTCTCATTTCAGTGGTCGGCGGCCGCGATATCGACGGTACTGCGGCGTGCGCGGCCTGCTGTCCTCGCCCAGGACGGAAGCCAGACCGTCCCGGGGAGCGGCGTCAGGGTCGCGAAGTGGTCGGTGATCGCCCGAAGTCCCGGATGGGGATTCGTCTTCGGAAGCATGAGTGAGAGCGGGTAGGCGAGCGTCGGGTCCGTGATCGGGATGCGGCGCAGGTCGTAGTTGGCCGGCCATATGTACCGGTCGCGTGCCCCGACGAGGGTCGCGACGTCCGAGGATTCCGCGAGGATGTCGAGGAGTACCTCGTTGCCGAAGTTCGGGCCCGTCGCGTCCACGCGAAGGTCGAAGGCGGTGACGAGTTCGTCGTAGAACTCCGCCCATTCACTGCGCGGCACGATGCCCGGCACCCAGATCCGGAGTTTGCGCAGCCGGTCCGGTGTCAGTGTCCTTGCGGAGGCGAGTAGGTGCCGGGGGCCGACGAGCAACTCCAGCGGGGAGTCGAAGGCATGGACCATGTGCACGTCCCGCGGCAGTGTGGCCGGATCGGTGACGGTACGGAATGAGGCGTCGACGTCGCCTGCCTGCACGGCGGCGGCCGCCACGTGAGGGTCGTCGACCTTGAGGGTCACCACGTCGAGGTCGGTTCCGGGATGCGATCGCCAGTAGTCGTGCAGAAGGACGGCCTGCGCGCTGCGCAGGCCCAGAACGTCGATCCGAAGGGCCCGCGAGCCCGGCTTCACCGCGCTGACGGCACGATCGACACCGGCGACGATGCTCCGCGCATGCGGAAGGAACGCCTGGCCGTCGAGCGTCAACTCGACGCCTCGGGCGGTGCGGGTGAATAGGCGCACTTCCAGATCGCGTTCGAGGGAGGCGATCCGCTTCGAAACCGCCTGCTGGGTCACGCCCAGTTCGTCGGCCGCGTGCTGCAACTGTCCGAGCTCGGCCGCCCGGACGAACGATCGCACCGCTTCACTGTCCATCGACCCAGCGTAGGCGCGCACAACTGTTCGTTGTGGCTCGCCGGGACACAGTTGTTTGAATGCCCAGTGGCATCGCTGCTGTCCTGCATGGGGCCAACTGCGGGTTGTCGCGAGGGAGTCATGTGCGCATGAAACTGGGGGCCGGTTTCGGCTGGCTGTGGTCTGCTTACGCCGTCAGCACGTACGGCACGTGGCTCGCGTTCGGAGCGTTCCCTCTCATCGCGGTCCAGGTGCTGCACGCGTCGGCGTTCGCCGTCTCGCTCCTCGAAGCCGCCGGACTCGCCGTCGCGGCGATCGTCGCGCTCCCGCTCGGGCCGTGGGTCGAGCACCGGGCCAAGCGCCCTGTGATGATCGGGATGGACCTGGTCCGGTTCCTCGCGATGGCGAGCATTCCGGCGGCGTACTTCCTCGGCCTGCTGTCCTACGTCCAGCTGCTGGTCGTCGCGGTCATCTCGGGAACGGCGAGCATCGCCTTCACCGCGGCGTCCGGCGCGTACCTGAAGTATCTCGTCCGGAGCGAGCACCTCCTCGTCGCGAGCGGGAGGTTCGAGGGGACGAGCTGGGCGGCGACCGCCGTGGGGCCGCCTCTCGGCGGCGCGCTCATCGGGCTGGTCGGCCCGGTCGTCACCATCCTGGCCGACGCCTTCAGCTACCTGCTGTCGGCGCTCGCGGTCCTTCGCATCCGCGGTGGCGACGTCGCGGCGCCCCGCGACCCGTCCACCAGGTTGGGCGGGGCCGACCTGCTCGCCGGCTGGCGCTTCATCTTCGACGACCGCGTACTGCGGCGCCTGTTCCTCAACTCGATCCTGGTCGGCGGCCTGATCATGGCCACCGCCCCGCTCGTGGCCGTTCTCCTGCTTGGCGAGTACCACTTCACGGCGTTGCAGTACGGTCTGGCCTTCGGCGTCCCGGCGGTCGGCGGCTTCGTGGGCGCTCGCCTGTCCGCGCGCCTCGTGGAGCGTCACGGCCGGCACCGGATCATGATCGTCTTCGGCTGGCTGCGGTCGATCTTCCCGCTCGGTCTCGCGTTCGTCCATCCCGGTATCACGGGGCTCGTCACCGTGATGATCGTCGAGGGCCTGCTGATCGCCTGCATGGGCGTCTTCAACCCGATCTACGCCACCGAACGCCTGCAGCGGACGCCGGCGAGCCATACCGCCCGGGTGCTCAGCGCCTGGAGTGTCAGCAGCAAGCTCTCGCAGGCGAGCCTCATGGTGGTCTGGGGCGTCCTCGCCACATTCACCAGCCCGCTCGCCGCGATCACCATCTCCGGCGTTCTGCTGCTCGCCACCCCACTCCTGCTGCCCCAACGGGCACCCGTGGTGGACGATCCCGAACCCGTCCGCCCCGCGAAGGACGTCACCGTGGAGGACGTCACCGTGGAGGACGCCACCGCCGCATGACTCGACGCGACGCCCCGCTCCCCGGGTGGCCGGTCCTATCTAGGCGGTGCGGGAAGGCGGAGGTGGGTCAGCGGGTGACCTTGTCCAGGAACGCGTGCAGGTTGGTGAGGACGCGTGCGACCTTCTCGTCCAGGCTGAGGGATTCTTCGAGCCCGCTGCCCGCGACGGACTCCTTCTTGCCGCGGGCGTAGAGGGAGCAGTCGAGGTCGGTGCACATGTACTGCCCGACCGAGTTGCCCTGACGCCCGGCCTCGCCGGTCCGGCGCGCGGTCATCAGGGCCACGCCGCCGCCGGTGCGTGTGGTCAGGCACAGCGAGCACATGCTGCGCGAGGTGAAGCCCCGGGACGCCCCGGAGGCGACGCGCAGGGAGACGCCGGCAAGGCGGTCGTCGCGTTCGGCGACGAGATACGCCCGTCCTGGCGCGCCCGGATCCTGCCAGCCGAGGAAGTCGAGGTCGTCCCAGGGCAGGTCGGTGAAGTCCTTGGGCAGGTTGAGGCGCTTGGCCTCGCCCTTGGAACAGTTGATGAAGGACGTGCGGACGTCGTGTTCGGTGAGTGGTTTCATGGGCTGCTAGGCTAATCTTCCTAAGAGGCTTAGGCAAATACCTTATTAGTGTAGGCGAACGGGAAGGGTGTCATGGCACGCGCGGGAGTGACCGCCGAACGCCTGACCAGGGCGGCTGCGGAGCTGGCCGACGACGTCGGCTTCGACAAGGTGACCGTCGCGGCGCTCGCCCGCCGGTTCGGCGTCAAGGAAGCGAGCCTGTACTCGCACATCAAGAACGCGCACGACCTGAAGACGCGGGTGGCGCTGCTCGCGCTGGCCGAACTCGCCGACGAGGTCGCCGCCGCGGTGGCCGGACGCGCGGGCAAGGACGCGCTGGTGGCCTTCGCGGGCGCGTACCGGGGGTATGCCAAGCGGCATCCCGGCCGGTACGCGGCCGCGCGCATGGAACTGGACCTGGAGACGGCGCTCGCCAGCGCGGGCAGACGGCACGCGGACATGACGCGGGCGATCCTGCGCGCCTACGACCTGCCGGAACCCGACCAGACCGACGCCGTGCGGATGCTGGGCAGCGTGTTCCACGGCTACGTCAGCCTGGAGACCGCGGGCGCCTTCCAGCACCATCCGCGCGACGTGGAGGCCTCCTGGGAGCGGACCCTGGACGCCCTCGACAGCGCCCTCAGGAACTGGCCCAAGCCCTGACGAGCGCCTGGATGTCCGAGCGCCTAGAAGCCCGAGTGTCTAGAGGTCCGAGCGCCTGGACGTCCGAGTGACTAGAAGTCCTTGCCGGCCAGGACGGTGTCGGCGTCGACGATCCGGTAGGCGTAGCCCTGCTCGGCCAGGAACCGCTGCCGGTGGGCGGCGTAGTCCTGGTCGAGGGTGTCGCGGGCGACGACGGCGTAGAAGCGGGCCCCGGCCCCGGACGCCTTGGGCCGCAGCAGCCGTCCCAGCCGCTGCGCCTCCTCCTGACGCGACCCGTAGGCCCCCGACACCTGGACGGCGACGGACGCCTCGGGCAGGTCGATCGAGAAGTTCGCCACCTTCGACACGACCAGGACGTCGATCTCGCCCGAGCGGAACGCGTCGAACAGACGCTCCCGTTCGCGCACACGCGTCTCGCCCTTGATGACGGGGGCGTCCAGCAGCGCGCCGAGTTCGTCCAGCTGGTCGATGTACTGGCCGATGACGAGCGTCGGCTCGCCGCGGTGCCGGTCGACCAGCGCCTTGATGAGCTTGGTCTTGGTGTCGGTGGTGGCGCAGAAGCGGTAGCGCTCCTCAGGCTCGGCGGTCGCGTAGGCGAGGCGCTCGGAGTCGGTGAGGGTGACGCGGACCTCGACGCAGTCGGCCGGGGCGATCCAGCCCTGCGCCTCCATGTCCTTCCACGGCGCGTCGTAGCGCTTCGGCCCGATCAGCGAGAACACGTCGCCTTCGCGGCCGTCCTCCCGGACGAGGGTGGCGGTGAGGCCGAGCCGGCGGCGCGCCTGCAGGTCGGCGGTCATCCGGAAGATCGGCGCGGGCAGCAGGTGCACCTCGTCGTAGACGACCAGGCCCCAGTCGCGGGCGTCGAAGAGCTCCAGGTGCGTGTAGGCGCCCTTCCGCCGCGTCGTCATGATCTGGTAGGTGGCGATCGTGACGGGCCGGATCTCCTTCTTCGTGCCGGTGTACTCGCCGATCTCGTCCTCGGTGAGGGACGTGCGCCGCAGCAGCTCCTGCTTCCACTGGTGCGCCGAGACGGTGTTGGTGACGAGGATCAGCGTGGTCGCCTGCGCGCGGGCCATGGCCGCGGCGCCGACGATGGTCTTGCCGGCGCCGCAGGGCAGGACGACGACGCCGGAGCCGCCGTGCCAGAACGCCGACGTGGCGTCCTCCTGGTAGGAGCGCAGCTCCCAGCCGTCCTGGACGAGGGAGATCGCGTGGGCCTCGCCGTCCACGTAGCCGGCGAGGTCCTCGGCGGGCCAGCCGAGCTTCAGCAGGGCCTGCTTCAGCGCGCCGCGCTCGCTCGGATGGACGGCCACCGCGTCGTCGCCGACCCGGTCCCCGATCATGCCCTTGACCTTCTTGGCCCGCAGGACCTCCTCCAGCACCGACCGGTCGGAGGACGACAGGACGAGCCCGTGCACCTCGTCCTTCTCCAGCCGGAGCCGCCCGTACCGCGCCATCGTGTCGGCGACGTCCACCAGCAGGGCGTGCGGGACGGGGTAGCGGGAGAACCTGATCAGCGTGTCGACGACCTGCTCGGCGTCGTGCCCGGCGGCGCGGGCGTTCCACAGCGCGAGCGGCGTGACCCGGTAGGTGTGGACGTGTTCGGGCGCCCGTTCCAGTTCGGCGAACGGGGCGATCTCCTTGCGGCAGGCGCCGGCCAGCTCGTGGTCGACCTCCAGCAGCAGGGTCTTGTCGGATTGGACGATGAGCGGACCGTCGGTCAAAGCAGAAGCCCCCGTCGCGATGCGGATGATCGATGCCACGTCCGGACACCCGTCGCCGCACGCTACCCCAGGCAGGGCGGCGCGTCGTGCGATCCGAACGGGAACGCATCCTTCAACGGCGTCGGCGGCTCCACTCTTCCCGAGCGCCCCGGTCTTCCCGGCGCCCGGGTCTTCTGGTCGAGCCCAATGCGGAGTTAGATGCCGGACCCGGAGTCGTAGCCGGAGTCGGCCTGGAGCATGACGACGACGTAGATGACCGCGAGGACGATCCCGCTGATGATCGACAGGGCGAACAGGATCCAGCCCGCGATCGTCAGCTTGCGGGCCGACTCCGGATCGGTGTGGACGCGGCCCATCGCGAGCGCGGACACGATCGCGCCCGGGATGCCGAGGATGCCGCAGCACAGCAGCACGCTGGCGATGTTGCAGACCAGGCAGGCGGTGGTGGCCCCGCTGCTCGCCTGCCGGACGGGCACGCCCGGCGGCCCGTAGGCGTAGCCGGGCGGTTGCGGGGCGCCGGGATACGGTGATCCTCCCCAGCCCTGCTGCGACCCGTAGGGGTCCTGCCAGCCGGGCGGGTTGCCGCCGTATCCGCTCACGGGCGGGCCTCCTCCACTCACCGATGGGACCTCAAGAGTAGGACCTCCCGGCGGCGCCGCGGGTTCCATCGCACCCGAAGATCACACCTGCGGATCACGCCCGTGCTCACGGACGTTCCATGGGTGCTAAGTGGCGGTGTCGCCGTCCAGTTCGGAGACGCCGGTGATGCGGTGGAGCGCGAACCGGTGCACGGCGGCGCGGGTGGCGTCGTAGCCGGTGAGGAAGCCGCCCTCGACGCGGACGGGCTCCACGATGCGGCTGGACGCCTGGCCCTGCTGGTCGAGGTAGCCGATCCAGACGCGCCCGCCGCGGTCGACGGCGGCGCGGAGCAGCTCGATGGTGGCCATCGCGGGTGAGCGGGGCGGTTCCCCGGCCGGGGCCTGCCGGGCGTGCTCGGCGCCGTGCCGGGCCGCCTCGTCGCCGGCCCGCAGCGCCCGCACCGCCGCGGAGACCATCGAGTTGTCGGTGCGGGACCCCGGCCGGAGCCGGACGATCTCGGCGGTCGGCGGCGGGTCGGCGCGCTGCGCGTCCGGCCGGGTCACGATGACGCCGCCGCCGGGCGCCTCGGCGACCGGGGCGAAGCCCATGGCGCGCAGCGCGTCCAGCAGGTCGGCGCGCTGCAGCCCGGACGCGAGGACGGTCGGCGCGAGCCGGTGCAGCCGCAGCGGCTCGGCGCGCCGGTCCGCGAGGATCTCGTCCAGCGTCGCGGCGGAGTCGGTGCGGACGTAGGACGACAGGGCGCCGACGCGCAGATGCCCGTGCCGCCGGGCGACGTCGTCGATGAGGTAGCTGAGCGGCTGCGGCAGCGGGGTCGCGGAGTGCCGGGTCAGCAGGTCGGTGATGTCGGCGGCGGACCGTCCGGCGTCCAGGGCGCGGCGGACCGACTCGGGCGTGAACCGGTAGACGGTGGCGCCGCCGGTGGACTCGACGTCGGCGGTGAGCGCGAGTTCGCGGGCGAGGTCGGTGACGAGTGGGCCGGGCGCGACCGCGGTCAGGTCGGCCTGGATGAGGATCTCGTCGACGGGCTCCGGCAGGTACTTCTCCAGCGCCGGTTCGGGGTCGTCGCCGGCGAGCAGGTCGCGGGCGAACGGGACGATCTCCCCGAACCCGGTGAAGCCGAGCGCGGCGGCCTCGCGCAGCGTCCAGCCGAGCAGCCGCTCCCGGGTCGGGCCGCCGCGGCGGGGCCGCAGCCAGCCGAGCCGGGCGCGCAGCGCGTCCTCGTCGACGAGTTCGCCGCGGGCGGCGGCGGCGAGGACGTCCAGGATCTCGCGGCGGGTGGCGGGGGCGCTGGAGCGCACCATCGCCTCGCTGAGCGCGTTGATCAGCCGGTCCCGGTCGTCGCGGCCGCCGGCCAGCCCGGCGGCGCGGTCGGACTTCAGCCAGCCGCGCGCCAGCTCCGTCCAGCGGCCGGCGGTGTCGCGCATCAGCCATAGGTCGTAGGCGGGGGTGGGCAGCCATTCGCCGTCGAGGTCGCCGCTGCGGGTGAGCAGCCCGGCGGCGTAGGCGATCTCGACGAGCAGCGCCGCCTTCCACTCCGGGACGTCCAGCAGGGACGCGGCGCCGCGCAGGTCGCGGACGGCGAGGCCGCCGCTGCGCAGGACGGGCGGCGGGTCGAGGCCCCAGCGTTCGAGGAGCTCCTCGATGAGCCGGACGGCGGCCGCCGCCTCGCCCGCCGCGGCGCGGACCACGATGTCCTCGGGGCGCGGCGCGCCCGGCCGGGACGGCAGCGGCGGCGGTTCGGCGGGGACGTCCCGGACGAGGCGGCCGGCGCGCAGGTGCAGCGCGACCTCGCGCGGCAGGGTGACCGTGCGGTCGTCCTCGGCGGCGAGCAGGCCGCGGGCGAGGAGGCGTTCGATCGGGGTGGTGGCGGTGTCGAGGCGGACGGGGCGGCGCGCGTCGGCGACCCGTCCGACGGGCGGCCCCCAGGCCAGCTGGTCGAGGGCGGCCTTCGCCTCGGGCCCGGCGTCCTCGATGAGCGCGGCCGGGTCCGCCAGCAGTTCGGCGAGCCGGCGCAGGAGGCGCGCGGAGTCGGCGAAACCGCGCGGCGCCGCGCCGGCCAGGTCGGTGACCAGGTCGGTGAGCCGCTCGGCGGGGTAGGTCGCGAAGACCTCCTGGACGGGCGGGCCGAGCCCGGCCGGATGCGGCACCGCCTGCCGGACTCCGGGCGCCGCGACGAGTGCCCCGTCGCCCCAGGCGAGCCCGTAGCGGCACAGCGTGCCGAGCGCCCGCTCGACCTGCGCGGGCGTCGCGCCGAGCCCGGCCGCGAGCGCCCCGGCCGTCGGTGCGGGCCGCGGCGGCACGGGCGAGCGGGGCACCTCTGAGGGCTGCGCGGGCGGGACCGGCGCGGCCAGGACGAGGAGGGATTCGAGGACGGCGAGCGTGAAGCGGTCCAGCCGGTCGAGCGCGCGGGACACCGCGGCGGGCGTCGCGGCGCGGGCGGCGAGCGCGGTCAGGTCGGCGGGGACGGGCGCGAGCAGTTCCGGACGCGCGGACAGCAGCGCGCGAAGCTCATCGTCGCCTCGCCCGCGCAGCCAGTCCGCGTACGTTTCCATGCCGTTCCCCAACCTTATGTCGCGTGCACGCCGCGATGACGCGGGACTCCAGGTTAGGAGCCCGCGGGACGTGCCCGAAGCCGGCGGGGGGCCGCGCTGCCGCAGGTCGGATGCCGCAGGTCAGGTGCCGCGGGTCAGGTGGCGGCCGTCCGCTCCAGGTGCACCAGCCCGAGACCGAGCCGCGCCCAGCTCTCCACGAACCGCTTCTCGTCGATGCGGGTCGGCGGTTCGTACATCGACTCGTTCGCCAGCCAGTAGTTCACCACCGCGCCGCCGAGGATGGAGGCGATCGCGGGCCAGTCCTCGCCGGAGCCCTCGAACTCGGGCTGCTCCGACAGCCAGGTCGAGATCCCGTCGTACAGCGGGTTGACGATGCCCTCGCGCATCTCCGCGACGAGGTTCGGGAACTGGTCGAGGTCGCGGAACAGCACCCTGATGAGGTCCTGCTCCTCGCGCATCTTGGCGAGTCCGGCCTGGCACGTCATGCGCAGCCGGAGTTCCAGCGGGCGGTCCTCGTAGACGGTGGCGTTGCTGAGGACGTCGCTGATCTGCCGGCGGGTCCGCTCGATGTGCTCGCGGATGGCGGAGGCGAGGACCTCCTCCTTGGACCGGAAGTGCCGGTAGAGGCCGCCCGCACCGGGGGACAGGCCCGCCGCGGCCTCGATCTCGGCGACCGACGTGGCCGCGTAGCCCCGGTCGGCGAACAGCCGGAGCGACTCGGACACGATGCGATCGCGCGTGGATGGCGTCATGGTGATGAATTCCTCCGGAAGAACACTAAGGCATGTTGAGGCCGCGGGCCGCCGCCTCCGCGCCGCCCGTCCGGATTCGGATGCGGCGCGCCCCGGTCCCGCGCCCCGGTCCGGCGCGGCGCGCCCGGATCCGGGATGCGTCTCGTCCCGGGGTGCGGGGGACTAGAGTTCATGCCGCACGCCCCGTCGCCGGAAGGGGTGTCGCCGGAAAGGTCGACGATGTTCAAGTCTCCGCGTAAGGCGGCGGGCGGGGCCTTCCTGCCCGAGGACTTCGTGGTGCCCACGCTGGTGGCCGGGCCCGACTTCCAGATCCGCCCGATCACCGTGCACGACGTGGTGAAGGACTACGGCGCCGTGATCGGCAGCCTGGACCGGCTGGCCGGCCGGTTCGGACCCGAGTGGGGGTGGCCCGACAGCGAGTTCACCTTCGAGCAGGCGCTGATCGATGTCGCGTGGCTGCAGAAGCAGGGCCAGCTGCGGCGCTCGTTCAGCTATGTGGTGACCACGCCGGACGGGGAGCGGCAGCTCGGCCGCATCCATGTGGCCCCGGCCGACGAGCCCGGCTCGGACGCCGTCGTGGTGTTCTGGGTGCGCGCGGACGAGGAGAACTCCGTCCTGGAGAAGGAGCTGGAGGCGTTCGTCCGCCAGTGGACGACGACGGCCTGGCCGTTCGAGAACGTCCGCTTCCCCGGCCGCGACTAGGCGCGGCCGAGGGTCAGCCCAGGCGGCGGACCAGGCCGACGAGGACCCGGCCGATCACCAGGTAGACGAGGGCCGCCAGGCCGTAGTTGACGGCGACCTCCGTCTTGTGGTCGGCGGGCTGGAAGACGTCCTTGAACTGCCAGCACAGGTCGGTGGCGCGATCCCCGAACCAGCGGACGAGGTCGTTCGCCGTGTTCGCCTCGAACGCCACGAACACGACGTGCACGGCCAGGATCAGCACGACGAGCGTCGTCACGACGGAGATCACGGTGGCGATCGCGCCGGCGGTGCGCCGCCGGGCCCCGCCGGCGCGGTCCTTCAGCGAGCGCCGGACGCGGGGTGCGCGGTGGTCGCCGCCCGGCTCGGTGCGGGTCATGCCGTGCTCCTGCGCGGGGTCCCGCGCGGGCTCCCGCGTGTGCACCGGGGCGGGCTCCCGGGCGGGCGGCGCCGGGTCGACCGGGCGGTCGGGGTTGTCTGCCATCTGCGGCCTCCTTCGCCGGGGGCACCGGGGCTGTGCCGGGGGTGTGCCGGGAACTGCGCCGGGGGACGGACCGGGAAGTGATCGTCCTTGGGGTCGGGGTGGGGTGTTCGGGTACTGCGTTTTCCCTGGTCAGGGGGTTTGTGGTCGGGGCCTCGGGTATATCGACATCACGGTCCCGTGCTCTCCTACTCGGATCCCGTCGCATCGCCACTACCAGGAGAGCGCGGGTCCTTTCCCGTGTCCAGCCCCTTACCCTGTGGGCGTGCTCGATCTCGATCCCCCCGAACCCCGTGCCGCGTCCGCCCGCACGTCCGCCCGCACGGCGGCGTGCGCGTCCTATGCCGTCGGTTTCGACCTCGACCTGACGCTGGCCGACACGCGCGCCGCGATCGGCGCCGTGTACGCCGCGCTGGCCGCGGAGACGGGAGTCCCGATCGACACCGAGGCCGTGGTCGGGCGCATCGGGCCGCCGCTGGAGGAGGAGCTGGCCCACTGGTTCCCGGCGGACGAGGTGCCCGCGATGGCCGCCCGGTACCGGGCGATCTACCCCGGTATCGCGATCCCGGCGACCGTCCTCATGCCGGGCGCCGTCGCCGCGCTGGACGCGGTGCGGGGCAGCGGCGGGCGCGTGGTGGTCGTGTCGGGCAAGAACCAGGCCGACACCGAGCGCACCGTCCGGTTCCTGGGCCTGCGGGTCGATGCCGTAGTGGGCGGGCTGTTCGGCGCCGAGAAGGGCACGGCGCTGCGGGCGCACGGCGCCCGCGCCTACATCGGCGACCACACCGGTGACGTGGACGCCGCGCGGGCGGCGGACGTTGTGGCCGTCGCCGTGGCGACCGGCGCGTTCGATTCGGCGGCCCTCGCCGCCTACGGCGCGGACGTCGTCCTGCCGGACCTGCTGGCCTTCCCCGAGTGGCTCGGCGGATTCCGGGCAGCCTGAGTTGCGCGGCGATATTCGGGTGCCGTCCGCGGACGTCCCGGATAGCGTCGGAGGCGTTGCCCCGCAGGCGTCGCAGCGGGTACCCGGCGTGTTCACCGGCCCGCGGCGAGGCACTAATCTTGGGGGCGATTCAGGACGATTACCGAACGAGGTCTCCGGTGCCGACTGGCAAGGTCAAGTGGTACGACTCCGACAAGGGGTTCGGCTTCCTCACCCGCGATGACGGCGGGGAGGTCTTCGTGCACTCATCGGCGCTGCCGGGGGGCGTCACGACGCTGCGGCCGGGGCAGCGCATCGAGTTCGGGGTGGTGGAGGGACGGCGCGGCCAGCAGGCCCTCCAGGTCCGGGTGCTGGAGTCGCTGCCGTCGGTGGAGAAGACCATCGCCAAGCAGCGCCGCAAGAAGCCGGACGAGATGGTCGTGATCACCGAGGACCTCATCAAGCTGCTGGACGGCATCTCCAACACCTACCGGCGCGGCAAGCACCCGGCCCCGGCGGAGGCGAAGAAGATCGCCACCGTGCTGCGAGCGGTCGCCGACGACCTGGTCTCCTGAGCGGCGTCCCGAGTAGCGCCCCGAGGAGTGTCGTGCGGGTCAGGCGCGCATCTCCGGGTGCGCGTCCTTGATCGTGGTGGGCGGGGCCGGACGGCGGCGGTGACGGCGGCGGCGCGTCCCCGCCTGGCGGGAGACCAGCAGCGCGAACGCGACGGCGAGCGCCGCCGCGACGGTCGCCAGCGCGACGCGCCCGTCCGCGACGATCGACATGCCGAGGCCGAGCAGCCCGCCCAGGACCCAGCTGAGCTGGTGCAGCGTCTCCGACACCGCGAACGTGGACGAGCGCATCTCCTCGCCGGTCTCGCGCTGCACGACCGCGTCCATGGACAGCTTGCCGAGCACCTGGCCGAGTCCGGCCGCGGTCGCCACGGCGAGGGCCGCCCACAGCCCGAAGAACGCGGCGCCCGCCGCGGTGACGCCGGTGACGGCCGCCAGCGTCGCCGACACGATGAACCGGGGCGCCCGCGCCTTCATCCACGCGCCGAGCGCGGTCCCGAGCAGCCCGCCCGCGCCCGCGCACGCCGCCAGCAGGCCGAGCGCGACATGGTGGGACACCGGGTCGAACCGCTCCTGCCGCAGCAGGAACGCCAGGTAGATGATCAGGAAGCCGGAGAAGGCGCGCAGCACCGCGTTCGCCTCCATCGCCTCGGCGATGACGGGCCCGACGCGGGGGAAGGGCCGCCACCGGCGCGGCCGCCGCGTGGCCGGTTCCGGCTGCGCCGCCTCTTCGGGGACGTCGATGTGCCCCGGCAGCCGCATCGTGAACACGACGCCCAGCACGAACACGACCGTGCCGATGCGCAGCACCCAGCCCGGCCCGATGAGCACGGCGAGCCCGGCCGCGGCCGGCGCGGTGATCGACGCCGCGATCAGCCCCGCGAACGAGGCGCGCGCGTTCGCCGTCACCAGCGTGATCTCGTCCGGCAGGACGCGCGGGGTGACCGCCGCCCGCAGCACCCCGAACGCCTTCGACAGCACCAGCACGCCGAACGCGGCGGGCAGGAACGTGACCTGGTCGCCGTGCGGGAGCGCGCCCGCCATCGCCCAGCACAGCAGCGCCCGCATCACGAACGTGCTCGCGATCGCGTACCGGCGGACGTGCCTGGCGCGGTCCAGCGCGGGCCCGATCAGCGGCGCGACCAGCGCGAACGGCGCCATCGTGACGAGGAGGTAGAGGGCGATCTGGCCGCGCGCCTGGTTGACGTCCAGGCCGAAGAACAGCGTTCCGGCGAGCGCGACCGTGACCATGGCGTCGCCGGCGGAGTTGAACGCGGACGCCTCGATCAGGCTGCCGAGCCCGCTGCGTCCCGCGCCCTGCGCGTGCGTGGCGCGGCGGGTGAGCCGGCCCGTCCCGAGCACGGCCGAGCGCGCCCCGCGCCCCGCCCGCGCGGCACCGCCGCGGACGGCGCGCGCGGACCGTCCGACCCTCGACCCGTCTGCCATGCGCCCTGATCTCTCCCAGCGGCCGTTCCGGCTCGGCACCGGGTTCCGGCCATCGGAGCCGTTCGCTTGAGGGTACGTTCCCCGCCGGAATGAAGGCTCACCTCGCGGCCGCCGCCCGGCCGCGTGTCCGGTCACCGCGTCCGATGGGCGAGAATTGGGGGGTGAGCCCACAGCGCCAGTCCAGCCCCGCGCGTCCCGCCGCCGCGCGCACCACGTCCGGGCCCGCCCGCCGGACCCGCACCCCCGCCGTCGACACGGCCTGCGCCGAGGCCGTCGACCTCGCCCGCGAGGCCGCCGAGGAGACGGCCCGGCCGCTCGCCGTCGGCGAGCATCTCGGCCTCCGCGCCGAGGCCGACCGGGTGGTCACGCACTATTTCGAGTCCCTCGACCCCGGCTACCGGGGCTGGCGCTGGGCGGTCACCGTGACGCGGGCGTCGCGCGCGAGGAACGTGACGGTGAGCGAGTGCGTGCTGCTGCCCGGCGACGAGGCGCTGCTCGCGCCGTCGTGGGTGCCGTGGCTGGAGCGGCTGCGCCCCGGCGACCTCGGCCCCGGCGACCTGCTGCCGACCGCGCCGGACGACGTCCGGCTCGCCCCCGGTTTCACGCAGGTCGACGACTCCACCGACCGCGAGGCCCAGTGGGAGCTCGGGCTCGGCCGCGTCCGGGTGCTGTCGCGGGAGGGCCGCGACGAGGCCGCGACCCGCTGGTACGAGGGCGTCGCCGGGCCGCGCGCGCCGATCGCCGCGTCCGCGCCCGCCCAGTGCTCCACCTGCGGCTTCTTCGTCGGCCTTGCCGGTGAGCTGCGGCAGGTCTTCGGGGTCTGCGCCAACGAGTACGCGCCCGACGACGGCCGCGTGGTCTCCGCCGACCACGGGTGCGGCGCCCACTCCGAGGCCGTCTCGCTGCCGGCGGTGTCCGAGCACAACCCGCCGGTGATCGACGAGCTGGGCTACGAGGTCGTCCCCGCCGGGGACGAGGACGCCGCGCCCCTGGACGACGAGGCGCTCGGCCATAGCTGACATGCCGGACACCTTCGGCACCGGGGCGCTGCGCGAGCGCGTGCTGCGCGCCTGGGCCGAGTCCCCGGCGCGCTTCCGCGAGGACGCCAACGCCGAAGAGGACTACGCCCTCGGCGGCTACCGCGACCGCGTCGTCATCGAGCTGGCGCAGAACGCCGCCGACGCCGCGGCGCGCGCCGCCGTCCCCGGCCGCCTCCGCCTGACCCTGCGGACGTCCCCGGCGGGCACCGTGTCGCCTACCTCCGTGTCGGCTACCTCCGTGTCGGCTACCGCCGTCCTGACCGCCGCGAACACCGGCAGCCCGGTGGACGCCGCCGGTGTCGAGGCCCTGTCCACGCTCCGCGCGTCCGCGAAACGCGACGAAACAGGCGCGACTGGCCGCTTCGGCGTCGGATTCGCCGCCGTCGTCGCGGTCAGCGACGCTCCCGCCATCGCGTCGGTCCCTGTCGAAGCAGGCGCGGTGGCTGCCCGTGGTCGCGCGGCCGCCGGGGTCGGGTGGTCGCGGGAGCGGGCCCGGGAGCTGGTCGAGGCGGTGCCGGCGCTCGCCGAGGAGGCCGGGCGGCGCGGCGGGCATGTGCCGTTGCTGCGGCTGCCCTTCGCGCTGGACGACGCGCCCGGCATCCCCGACGGGTTCGACACCGTTGTGCGGCTGCCGCTGCTGGAGGACGCGGTCGCGTCCGTACGGCGGCAGCTGGCGGACGTCGGGGCGGCGCTGATGCTGGCCCTGCCTGCCCTGGAGCTCGTCGAGATCGATGTCGACGGGGACGTCCGCCGGCTGACGGCGGAGCGGCGTGCCGGTGGCGAGGTCGTCATCGACGGCGGTTCGTGGCGGACGGTCGAGGCGCACGGGGAGATCCCCGGGGCGCTCTTGCGGGACCGTCCCGTCGAGGAGCGGGCGCGGCCGTTCTGGCAGGTCCGGTGGGCCCTGCCCGAGGACGGGTGGCCCGGCGGCGTGCCGAGCGTCGTACACGCGCCCACGCCCAGTGACGAGCGGCTGGACCTGCCCGCCCTGCTCATCGCGTCGTTCCCGCTCGCGCCGGACCGGCGGCACGTCGCCCCCGGGTCGCTGGCCGGGTTCCTGGCGGAGCGGGCCGCCGAGGCCTACGTGCGGCTGCTGGGCGAGCTGCCGGTGTCGCCGCGCGTGCTCGATCTCGTGCCGGGCCCGGTGGGGGCCGGCGAACTCGACGCGCGGCTGCGGCGGGAGATCCGGGAGCGGCTGCCCGAGGCGCCCCTGCTGCCGCACCGGACGCGCGGCCGGGACGCGATCGCCGTGGACGCCCCGGCGCCGTTCGTCGAGGTGCTCGGCGGCGCGGACGCCGTCGTCGGTGGGCTGCTGCCGCCGGACTGGCCGGCGCGGAGCCCGGCGCTGGCCGCGCTCGGGGTGCGGCGGGTCGAGCTGGCCGACGTGATCGACGAGCTGGCCGCTGTGGACCGGGAACCGGCGTGGTGGCACCGGGTGTACGGGGCGCTCGACGGGGCCGCCAGGGACGCCCTGGGCGCCCTGCCGGTGCCCCTGGCGGGCGACGCGGGCCGGGTGGTGCGCGGTCCGCGCGGGCTGCTGATCGCGGACGGTGTCGACCCGGCCGGGCTGGACGTGCTCGGGCTGCGGTTCGTCCACCCCGAGGCCGTCCATCCGCTGCTGACGCGGCTCGGCGCGATCGAGGCGGGGCCGCGGACGGTCCTCGCCGACCCCGGAGTCCGGGCCGCCGTCGAGGAGTCGTTCGGCGCCGACGACCCGGACGCGGTCGCGGAGGCCGTGCTGGGGCTGGTCGGCGCCGCGCACGTCGATCCGGGCGACGAGCCGTGGCTGGCCGAGCTGGCCCTGCCCGCCGACGACGGGGAGCTCTATCCGGCGGGTGAGCTGCTGCTGCCGCAGAGCCCGCTGCGGAGCCTGATGGCCGCCGACGCGCCGTTCGGCGTGGTGGACGGCGAGATCCTGGAGCGCTGGGGCGCGGAGACGCTGACGGCCGTCGGCGTCCTGGACGGCTTCGCACTGGCCAGGGCCGAGGACGTGAACCTCCTGGGCATCGCCGATGAGGCCGAGACCCTCGACCTGGACGACGAGGACCTGTGGGCGGACGACGCCCTGAGGCGGATCGGGCCGCAGGACCTCCCGCCCCTCGTCCCGGAGTTCACGGCCGTCCGCGACCTGGAACTCGTCGACGACTGGGCGGCCGCGCTGAGGGTCCTCGCCGGGCCGCCGTGGCGGGCCGCGATCGTCGATCCCGCCCATGTGACCCTGCACAACGGCAGGCGAGTCGCCGTCCCGTCGTACACGGCGTGGTGGCTGCGGCGGCATCCGGTACTGGATGGACGCAGGCCGGGCGAGTTCCGCCTGGGCGGGGACGAGTCGCTCGCAGGGCTCTACGACATCGCCCCAGAGGGCCTGGACGAGCGGCTCCTGCTCGCCTTGGGCGTCCGCACCTCGCTGGAGGAACTCCTCGACGAGCCCGGCGGTGCCCAAGAGCTGCTCGACCGGCTCGCCGATCCCGGCCGGCGGGTGACCCGTGCCCAGTCGGGCGCGCTGTGGACGGCCCTGGCCGACGCCCCCGACGCGGTCATCGAGCCGCCTGAGCATGTGCGCGCGATAGTCGATGGCGAGGTCGAGGTCGTGGATGCGGGGGACGCCCTCGTCCTGGACAGTCCCGACCTCCTCCCGCTCCTCCAGGGTCAGCCGCTCGTCATCGCCGCCCAAGGACGCGGTGCGCGCCTGGCCGAACTGCTTGACCTCCCGCTGGCGGGGGACGAAGTGCCGGGCGAGGTCGAATCGCAGGGCGAGAAGCGTTCCGTCCCGGACGCGGTCAGGGCCGTCCTGCCGGACGCGCCCGTCGACTACCTCGCACACGATCGCCTCGTCGTGGACGGCGAGGACGTCCCGTGGTGGACGAGGGACGGTGAGATCCACGCGAGCGGTGTCCACGGCCTGGCGCGGGCGCTCGCCTGGTCCACCGGGAACTGGGGCGACCGGCTGCTGGTCGAGGCCGTCCTGCACGCCCCCGAGTCCCTGCCCGTCCTGCTGGCCGAAGCGGACCTGGAGCCCTAGTCGACGGAGCTCTGGCGTTCGGCGGCGCGTGCGGCCTCCTGGCGGGCGCGTCCGGACTGGAGCCTCGGCACGTACCACAGGGCGAACAGGCCGATCCCGATACCGGCGACGCACACCCACAGCCACCACCGGTGCTCGGACGGCAGCCCCACGACGAGCAGCACGACCAGCGCGACGGCCCAGGCGGCCGTGCCCGCCGCCGCGATACGGACGTCGTTGGTCTGCATCGGCGGCGGGTCCGGACGGCGCGCTCGGCTCATGCCCCTCAGGCTACGTGGCGTGCGCCGGGGAGTCTCCCCGCGCCCGGGGTGATGAGCGGCTCAAAACCCGCCTCGGGGCCCGGAGGCGCGCATGTCACGGGCGGCGTGGCAGCATGGGCAGCATCACCCGGGAGACCAATGACGATGACAACCCCACCGATCCGGGGCCGCACGGCGTCCGCGCCGGGGCTGGCCGAGGAGCTGCGCATCTCGATCGCGCGGCTGACCCGCCGGCTGCGCACGCTGCGCGCGCCCGCGGCCGGCGACGGCGGGCGGCCGCTGTCGCTCACGCAGTTCGCCGCGCTCGCCGCGATCGAGCGGCACGGGTCGATGACGCCGCGCGAGCTGGCCGACCACGAGAAGGTGCAGCCGCCCTCGATGACCCGGGTGATCGCCTACCTGGAGGAACGCGGGTTCGTCGTGCGCAGCCCGCACCCGACCGATGGGCGGCAGGTCGTGCTGAACGCGACCGATGAGGGCGCCGCCCTGCTCGCGGACGAGCGGCGCCGCAAGGAGGCGTGGCTGGCCCGCCGGCTCGCCGAGCTGACCGCCGACGAGCGGGAGATCCTGCGCCGCGCCGCGCCGATCATCGACCGGCTCAGCCGGTCCTGACCGCGCGGCGGTACTCGTGTCCCCTTGCCGGAATGCCGACGCCCCGATTACCGTTAGCTTTGGTAATGACTTCTGCTAACGAAGGCCCCGACGAACCGGAGGGGGCCGCGACGCGCGGCGCCCGCGCCCGGCGGCGAGCGCACCCGCCCCGCGCCGCCGCCGCCGGTCCCACCGCCCCCGCGCCCCCCAAGACCACGACCCCCACGCGCGCCCGCCGCCGTCCCCTCCCCGGCCACCCCGCCACCCGCGCGACCCTCCCCACCATCCCCAAGCCCACCGGGCGGGGCGGGGCGGTGCCGCAGGTTGATCGATCGGCGCAGTTCGAGACGCGTGCGCCGGGTGATGAGCCTGCGGTCGCCGGCCCGGCCGTGCCGGAGGACGGAACGCTCCACGAAAGTCCTCCAGCCGACCCGGAGGACGCGCCCGAGGACGCGCGGCGCGGCGGGATGTTCCGTTCGCTGCGGAACCGGAACTACCGGCTGTACGCCGCCGGGCAGGTCGTCTCCAACACCGGTACCTGGATGCAGCGCGTGGCGCAGGACTGGCTCGTCCTTGAGCTGGCCCATGGGAGCGGTACCGCGCTCGGCATCACCACCGGGCTCCAGTTCCTGCCGATGCTGCTGTTCGGGCTCTGGGGCGGCGTCATCGCCGACCGGTACCCCAAGCGGCGCGTCCTGGTGCTCACCCAGATCTCCATGGGCGTGCTGGCGCTGGTCCTCGGGCTGCTGACGGTCAGCGGCCAGGCGCAGGTCTGGCACGTGTACCTGCTGGCGTTCGGGCTCGGCGTCGCGACCGTCGTCGACAACCCGACCCGGCAGACGTTCGTGGTCGAGATGGTCGGCAAGCGCGACCTGCCGAACGCGATCGCGCTGAACAGCGCCACCTTCAACGGCGCGCGGCTGCTCGGGCCCGCCGTCGCCGGGGTGCTCATCGCGCTGATCGGTACCGGGCCGGTGTTCCTGGTGAACGCGGCGTCGTTCGGTGCCGTCCTGCTCGGGCTCTACGCGATGCGGACGGACGAGCTGCACGAGTCCCCGCCGGTCAAGCCGGCCAAGGGGCAGCTGCGCGAGGGGCTCCGCTACGTGCGCGGGCGCCGCGACCTGATGCTCGTCCTGATCCTCGTCGGGTTCCTCGCGACGTTCGGCATGAACTTCAACATGACGGTCGCGCTGGTCGCCAAGGAGGTCTTCCACACCGACGCGTCCGCGTTCGGGCTCGCGTCCAGCATGCTGGCGCTCGGCGCGCTCAGCGGCGCGCTGCTGGCCGCCAGGCGGGTCGCCAGGCCGCGGCTGCGGCTGCTGGTCGCGATGGGCCTGGTGTTCGGGGCGCTGGAGACCGCCACCGGGCTGATGCCGACGTACTGGCTGTTCCTGGCGCTGCTCGTCCCGACCGGCATCGCGATGATGACGATCACGACGGCGGCGAACGCGACGATGCAGCTCGGCGTCTCCGCGGAGATGCGCGGCCGGGTGATGGCCCTCTACATGCTGGTGTTCCTCGGCACGAACCCGGTGGGCGCGCCCGCGATCGGATGGCTGGCCGAGCACTTCGGCGCCCGGATGAGCCTCGTCCTCGGCGGGCTGGCGTCGGTCCTCGCCGCGCTCGCCGTCGGCGCGCTGGCCGCGCGGGGGGAGGGCCTGGCCGGGCTGCTGCCGGTGCGGCGGATGCGGCGGGTGCGCCCCGCCCGAGGATGAGCGACCGATCCGCGTGACAACCGGGGCCGTCTGCTGGAAAGCTGGCCGGGTGGCCCTCCGGACGCTCCCATGAGGCTTTTCGTGGCGCTCGTACCGCCACCGGACATCCTGGACGAGCTCGAGGAGGCCGTCCGCCCGCACCGGGACGCGCTGCCCGGGCTGCGCTGGGTGCGGCGCGATCTGCTGCACGTCACGCTGACGTTCCTCGGCGAGGTCGACGACCGCACCCTCGACCGGCTGCTGCCCCGGCTGGAACGGGCCGCCGGACGGCACGAGCGGATGGCGCTGTCACTGGCCGGCGCGGGCGCGTTCCCCGGCAGCGGCGCGCACGCCCGCGTCCTGTGGACGGGCCTGTACGGCGACCGGCGCGGGCTGGCGCGGCTCGCCGCGTCCACCACGGCGGCCGGGCGCCGCGTCGGGACGCTGCCGGACAAGCACCGCGGTTTCCGCCCGCACCTGACGCTGGCACGGTCCAGGCAGCCGGTGGACGTGCGGTCGCTGATCGAGCCGCTGTCGGCGTTCGCAGGCGCCCCGTGGACCGCCGACTCCGTCCAGCTGATGCGCAGCACCCTGCCCGGCAGGGACCAGGCGCAGGTGACCTACGAGTCGCTGAAGACCTGGTCGCTGCGTCACAGCTCCGGCGGCGGCGGGGCGGGACGGTCGGCGTCGGGCGGCCCCCACGGGACGCCGTAGCGCTCGCAGGCGCGGCGCAGCTCGTCCAGGTCGGGCGGGAACGAGATCTGCCGCAGCACCCGCCCGGACGGCGCCCACACCACCAGCCGCGGCATCCGCTCCGTCGACTCGTCGATCCCGACGCCGCCGATGCGGTCGCGGACCAGGTCCCATTCGACCTTGCCGCGCCGGGTGACGACCGCGAGCCCGGCCGACGACACGCGGAGCTGCGACCGGTTCCGGTCGTAGAGCCAGTAGCCGAGGAGCCCGATCAGCAGCCCGGCGGGCACCGACCAGCTCGCCGTCGTGTTGAACCCGCCGAGGTCGGGGCCGAGCCACACCGCGCCGAGCAGCGCCACCGCCTCGCACAGCAGCACGCTCATCCCGTAGGTCCCGATGCGGGAGCGGCGGGTGGCGTCCAGCAGCGCGCCCGGGGCCGTGGCGGGGCTCGGCGGCGTGAGGACGGGGAACGCGACGTCCTGCGGCAGGGGCGCCGTGGCCTCCCGCGCCGCCGCGTCCGCGACCGGGCCGTCCTGACCGGGGCCGTCCTGGCCCGGCCCGTCCGGCCCGTCCGGCCCGTCGGGCCCGGTGGTCTGCGCGGGCAGCGCGGCCGCGGCCCGCTCGGGCTCGGGCGCGGCCAGCGTGGACATCGCCGAATGGAACGCGGCGCTCATGTAGGCGTCGTATTCGGCGTCGTTGACGGGCAGGCCCGCCCGGCGTGCCGTGTCGCGCAGGTCGGTGCGGGAGATCCGCAGCGCCGACAGCGGCGCGGCGAAGAACTCGTCGCCGTCGGAGTCGTACAGCCGGACCCAGGCATGCCCGCCGATGGTGAGCAGCTCGATGCCGCCGATCCGGTCCTCGGGCATCTTCAGCACGACGTCGCCGGCGGCGTCGGCCCAGCCGAGCCCGCCGTCGGTGACGATGAGCCGCCCGCCGGGCACCTGCGCGAAGATCTCCGGCAGCCCCTCCAGGCCGTAGTCGGGGCGGCGCGGCGCCCGCGCCCCCGGGGTGATCACCCGGTAGCCGTGGTCGTCGAGGGCGTGCGCGAGCTGGAAGCCGTCCAGGCCGTGGGCGGGCAGCCGGGCGACCAGCTCCATCCGGTGCCCGAACGCCAGCGCGGCGAGGTCGGCGCGGCGCGGCTCCCCGCTGACCGGGTCGAGCCGCAGCCCGGGGCCGACCACGACCGCCGCGACGTCGCCGGCGCGCAGGTCCTGGACCTCGCGGCGGCGGCCCGGCCGGGCCCGCACCAGCAGCCGCTCGGCGGTGATCGTCCAGCGGATCTGCGCGGCGCGCAGCAGCCGGCGGCGCGCCGTGAGGCCCCCGGCGATCGCGGCGAGCGCCCAGCAGCCCGCGGCGAGCCGGGCGCCGAACTCGCTCGTCCCGTCCAGCGCGATCCGGACGATCATCACGGCGCCGAGCAGCGCGGTCAGCACGCCGAGCAGCAGGATGCGGCGGCGGCTCGGCAGCGGCTCGGGGGTGTCCAGCCGCTGCTCGCGGGCCCGCCCCCTGCCGCGGGCCGGCGCGTCCCCGGTGGACGGCTCGGCGGGCGGCTCGTACGCCGCCGACAGCAGCGCGGCCTCCTGGTCCAGCAGCCGCTTCTCCACCGCGTGGTCGCGCGGCAGCGGCCCGCCGCCCGGTACGTCGTCCTCCAGCCCGGAGACGCGCAGCGCCTCGTCCAGCGCCGGGTCGAGCAGGTCGGTCGCCTCGCCGTCCAGGACGTGCATGGGGACGCCGAGCCGGCGGGCCGTCACGAACACCGCCAGCGGCTCCAGGCCCATCGCGGTCATGCCGCCGACGGCCGTCCGCCCGAACCGGTGGAAGACGGTCAGCACGCCGTCCCCGGTGGTGATGGCGAGCCCGTCGATCCGGGACCGCTCGTAGGACACCATCACCAGGCCGCCGCGGCCGATCTTCTCCAGGCCCGCCGCCGACAGCCGCCAGTACGGCCGGGGCCGCCGCCGGCGCGCGTCGGGGATCGCGCCCAGCAGCCACGGGACCGCGGCGACGGCGGCGATCAGCGCGCCCCACAGCCACACCGGGCGTATCGGCAGCAGCGCGAGCGCCACCGCGAGGACGGTCAACGGGCCCGCGGCGACCGGCCGCCACCGGCCGCCGGAACCCGCGAGGCCCACCAGCTCATGCTCCACAGTCCGCATCCTCACACGGGTCCGCGCGGGACCGTCGCCCCCTTCCGCGATCCGGTCGTCCTCCGAAAGCCTTTTCCATCGTGCCGGTCAGGTCGTACGTTTCCCGGCCGCCACTCGGTTCCCGGCCGTCACCGCCGTTTCCGCAGCAGGCCGTAGCCGACCGCCGCCGCGATCGCGAGCGCGAGGAACAGGCCGGCCCGCGTGCCGCCCGCGTCCCGCCGGCCGTCCTCGGCTCCGCTCGCGGCCCCGCCGTGCTCGGGCGAGGCGGACGGCGACGGCGACGGCAGCGCCTCCGCCGGCAGCGGCACCTGGTAGACGGGCTGGCCCGTGCCCTCCGACCCCACCAGCAGCGACCTGCCGTCCGCCGTGTAGGTCACCGACTCGCCCTGCTTCTGCAGCGGCAGGTCGATCGACTTCAGCGTCTCGCCGGGCCTGCCGTCGGCCCCCACCGCGTACAGCCGGGCGCCGAAGTACGTCCTGATCACGCAGGTGCGGCCGTCGGGGGAGAACGCGCCGTCCGTCGCGATGGCCGGCGCGTCGCCGACCTTGCGCATCACGTTGAACCCGCCCGTGCGCAGCTTCGCGGGCGCCTCGTAGACCTTGCCGCCGAACAGCTTGCTGGCGATGTAGAGCCGGTTCGTCCGCGGGTTGATCATCATGGTCTCGGCGTTGCGCGGCCCGTCCTCGTACTTCATCTTGAACGCCGTCGCGCGCAGCGTCCGGTTGCGCAACCGCGACGGCTCCGGAATCCGGTACACCGTCACGTACGGCCAGGCGCCGCCGAGGTTGTCGCCGATGTCGGCCACGAAGATCGCCGGTCGGCCGCGGCCGTCCTTGCCGACCGCGATGGCCTCCCAGTCGCGGGCGCTCGCGCCGCCCACCGTCAGCACGGCCCGCACCCGCCCGTCCGGGCCGAGCGCGAAGATCTGCGGGACGCCGCCCGAGTCGTTGTGCGTGTAGACGATCCCGGGATGCCGGGCGCTCGCCGCGAGCCCGCTGGACTCGGTGATCCGCCGGTCCCTGATCGTGAACGCCGTCCGGTCGCCGCGCGCGGCGGCGTGCCCGGCGGTGCCCGCGGAGATCTCGGCGGAGGCGCCGGGGGAGAAGGCCGCGACGGACGCGCCGGCGAGGACGGCCGCGGCCCCGGCGCGGGCGGCGACGCGGCTTGCTGACATGGTCTGATCATCCCCGTTCCGCGCCCCGTCGATCATAGGACCCGCGCCGGTCAGCTCAGCAGCGCACCGACGACCACGGCGAGCACGAGCGCGGTCAGCACGGTGGGAAGCAGCCATTGGGGCGCGCGGTTCACGGGTCCGAGCTTATTCGGCCGGATGGACGACTCGAACCGTCCGCCCATGATCTGCATCTCATCAGACATGTGCGGATTGTTCGGGATGGTGCGCTCGCCGTTCGCCGGCGACCCGGGACGGGCGTCGGACGTGTTCGTCACGCTGGGCATGCTCGCGGAGGAGCGCGGGACGGACTCGGCGGGCCTGGCGCTGCTCGGCGCGTGGCCGGGCCTCGGCGGCCGGCCGGGTCTCGGCGGCCCGGCGGGCGGCTGCCGGGTGGTGAAGGGGCGCGGCCCCTTCTCGGGGATCTGGCGCCCGGCCCACGTCCCGGAGCTGGACCGCTCGCCGGTCGCGCTCGGCCACACCCGCTGGGCGACGCAGGGATCGCCGCTGGAGCCGTGCAACGCGAGCCCGATGGCCGTCCGGGACGTCGTCGCCACCCACAACGGGGACATCGACGCCGCCGAGCTGCGGTCGCGGTTCGCGCTGCCGGCCGCCGCCGGCACCACCGACAGCGAGCCGATCTTCCAGCTCCTCGCCGGCTGCGCGGCGCCGGCCGACGTGACCGCCGTCCTCGAAGCCGTGGTCGGGCGGGTCGCGCTCGCCTGGGTCCACCGCGACCGGCCCACCGAGGTGCATCTGGCGCGGGGTGCGCTCAGCCCGCTGACCGTCGCCGTGGACACCGAGCAGAACATCTACTGGGGGTCCAACCCGCGCTGGTTCCGGGACGCCGAGCGGCACACGAGCGTCGAGTTCACCACCGTCGTCATGCTCCGCGAGGGCACCTACGTGAAGGTCGGCATGGAGCGCCTCCCCGGTCGCCGCGACCGGCCCGAGGTGCTCGCGACCGCGAACTTCGTCCCCACCGCCCGCGACACCGACCTGGACCCCCGCGTCTGGACGGGCTTCACCGCCGCCGACCAGGACCGCGACCGCACCGGCCTCCTCCACCGCACCGTCCAGCGCGCGGGCGGCACAGGCTCCCCACTGGCCGTCGCCTAGGACGGGCCCTCGGGGGCGCGGCGTGGCGCCCCCGAGGGTTCACACCGTCAGAGGCGTTCCACGACGTGGTCGATGCAGTTCGTGAGGGCTTCGACGTCGTCGGGGTCGATGGCCGGGAACATGCCGATGCGCAGCTGGTTGCGGCCCAGCTTGCGGTACGGCTCGGTGTCGACGATCCCGTTGGCGCGCAGCGTCTTCGCGACGGCCGCGGCGTCCACGTCGTCGTTGAAGTCGATCGTGCCGACGACCTGCGAGCGCTGCGCCGGGTCGACCACGAACGGCGTCGTGTAGGACGTCTTCTCCGCCCAGGTGTAGAGCCGCCGCGACGAGTCGGCCGTGCGGGACGTCGTCCACTCCAGGCCGCCCCGGCCGTTCATCCACTCGATCTGCTCGGCGAGGAGCAGCAGCGTGGCCACGGCCGGGGTGTTGTAGGTCTGGTCCTTGGCGGAGTTGTCCACGACCGTCTTCAGGTTGAAGAACTCCGGGACGTACCGGTCGGACATCGCGATCTCGTCGATCCGCTCCAGCGCCGCCGGGGACGCCAGCGCCACCCACAGGCCGCCGTCCGCCGCGAAGGACTTCTGCGGCGCGAAGTAGTAGACGTCGGTCTCGGTGACGTCCACGGGCAGGCCGCCCGCGCCGGACGTGGCGTCCACCAGGACGAGGCCCTCGCGCGCGGTCGTGCCCGCCGGGCGCCTGATCGGCATCGCGACGCCGGTCGAGGTCTCGTTGTGGGTGAGCGCGTAGACGTCGACGTCCTCCTCGGCGGACGCCTCCGGGTGCGTTCCGGCCGGGCCGCTGATGACGGTCGGGTCCCCCAGCCAGGGAGCGCCCGTGGTGACCTTGGCGAACTTGCTGGAGAACTCACCGAACGTCAGGTGCTGCGAGCGCTGCCGGACGAGCCCGAACGCGGCCGCGTCCCAGAACGCCGTGGTGCCGCCGTTGCTCAGCAGGACCTGGTACCCCTCGGGCAGGGAGAACAGCTGGGACAGCCCCTCCCGTACGCGCCCGACCAGGGACTTCACCGGCTTCTGGCGGTGCGAGGTCCCCAGGTAGGTGGAGCCGGACGCGGCGAGGGCGGCGAGCTGCTCGGGGCGGACCTTGGACGGACCGCATCCGAAACGGCCGTCCGCGGGCTTGAGATCGGCTGGAATGTCAATGGTTGGATTCGCGCTGTCGGTCACTTGTAGAAGGCTATCCGACCTGCTAGGAAGATCGCGGTCCGGGTTCACATGCCGAGACGCCGGCGCCGCCACGCCCAGGTCAGCAGGGCCGCCAGCGCCGCCGCGCAGACCCCGGCGACCACGGCCGGCGGATAGACCCAGTCGTCGCCCTTGGCGTGCGCCTCGATCGCCGTGCGGACGGAGTCGTAGGTCAGGAACGCCAGGAACAGCGCGGCGACCGCGACGGCGACCCGCCCCGACAGGGCGTTGGTGCGGCGCCGCCGCTCCTCCCGCTCCGCCGCGTATCGCCGCAGCTCCGCGGCGGCGTCGGCCTTCGCGGCGGCGTCGGCCTTCGCGATGTCGGCCTTCGCGCCGTCCGGCTCCCGCACGGCCGCGGGGCCGATGTCGCCGTCGAGCGGCTCATCGCGGTCTTGGCTCATGCGTCTCATCATGGCAAAGTGGCCAAGTTTCTTGTCCGGCCGCATGGATCTGGACAATTTTCGATCCATCTGACCGTCCGCAGCGTCCAAGGGTGGACGGGCCGGCCGGGGGAGCGCGAAGGAGAGGGCGAGCGGGAAGCGAGGCGTGAGCTATGGCGAGCGACGGCGACCGGATCCTGAGCGAGGATCGGCTGCGCGGAGTGCTCGACCTGTTCGAACGGCTGCGGGAGCGGCCGAAATGGAGGCTGCGGGAGCGGCTGCGGCCGCTGCTCCTGCTGCTCGGCCCCGGCCGCGCCACCTCGCACGCCGCCGAGATGCTGAAGTCCCGCTGCGAGGACGAGCGCGCCCCGGTGTCGCACATCGCCGCCGACACGCCCGCCACCGATGTCGCGGGCGTGCTGCGGGAGGCCAAGCGGGAGCTGTCGCAGCCGAGCAGCCGCGCCCGGGGCGAGCCGGGGCTGCGGTTCCCGCTGCTGGAGATGGCGCTGTGGCTGCGCGACCTGCGCGAGATCCGGCGCGCCGGGGACCGCCCGGTGCCGCGCGGCGCCTCGTCCGCCGAACGGGAGAACCACCAGCTCGTCCGGCGGCTCACCCGGCCGCCCGTCGGCGACAACGAGAACGCGCGGCGCCGCGAGCTGAACCGGGTGATCCGCCGCCGGGGCCGGGACGTGCTGCGCGACCTGGAGGAGGTGCGCAGCCGGCCCGCCACGTTCCTGTCGTTCCTGGAGCAGATCGCCCCCATCGGGATCGCGGTCGTCGCGCTGATCAGCGCCGGGACGGCGGCGGCGCTGGACCTCGCGTCCGCCGTGCTCGCCGCCGTGATCGGGGTGGCGTTCGTGACCGTGCAGATCGTCGCCCGGACGCGCGGCTGGTACGGGGTGCGGCGGTTCGGCTGGTTCCTGCGCCAGCCCTACGTCGACCGCGACTCCACCGGGTTCCTCGGCTTCGCGCTCGGCGTGTTCGACCCGCGCCCCGTCGAGCCGGACGAGCACGGCGAGCAGCTCGACCTGCTGCTCGTCGCCGCGTTCCTGGAGGACCTGCGCCGCAACTACCGGCGCGACTACCGGCGCGCCGCGTGGGCCCGCGTCCGCTACCCGGTGCTGATCTTCGAGCACCTGGCGGCGCGGCATCCCGGGGTGGTGTTCGTCGAGCTGATGGAGCGGGTCCGCGCCGACTGCCAGGCCAGCGACCGGGTGTCCGGCTTCGACCCGCTCATCGTCGTCGCGGGCGTCGACCCGAACGCGCCCGCCGGCGACGAGCCGTCCGCGCCGCGCCTGCTCGACCGGCTGTCGCAGGCCATCCGGGTGGACGTGTCGTCGGGCGAGCCGCAGAGCGTCATCGCCGCGCGCGGCCTGTGGGACCGCTACACCCGCGAGCAGCACCGCGTCGGCGCCCTCGGCTCGCGCCGCGAGCTGCGCGTCGACATCACCCGCGACCCGGGCGGCGACCTGCCGCCCGTCCGGCCGGTGCGGCGCCGCCCCCGGCTCGCGCATCCGGCGCTGCCGTGGATCGCGATGGTCGCGGTCGCGGCGGCGTCCATCACGGTGATCTCGGTGCAGGTGGTGAAGTACTGCTCGCCGTTCGGGATCAGGCGGATGGCGAACGGCGAGTGCGTCGGCATCACCGACGGGTCGTTCCGGTTCGGCGAGGACTCCGGCGGCAAGAACAACGACAACCGGCTGAACGCGGTGCTCGACCGCATCGAGGCGCTGAACGACCACGTCAAGGAGTCCGGCAAGCCGTACACGACGATCGTCTACCTCGGCCCGGTGACCGCCGACCCGTCCATCAAGAACCGGCGGATCGACCTGCTCGCCGGGGTGCAGGGCGAGCTGATCGGGCTGGCGATCGCGCAGAAGCGGTTCAACGACGCCGCCGAGGCCAAGGACCTGCGGCTGCGGGTGCTGATCGCCAACGCGGGCGCCAAGTTCCAGTACGCCGTGCACGTCGCCCGGCAGATCCGCAGGCTCGCCCTGAAGGACCGCTCGATCGTCGCCGTGGTCGGGTTCGAGCAGAGCCGGCGGCAGACGCAGGAGGCGATCCGGCTGCTGGCCAAGTCGGCGCTGCCGCTGGTCGGCACCGCCAACAGCTACGACGGGACGGCGCTGCTGGACGGCGACGCGGGCTACTCGCCGTACTACTTCCGGCTCGCCTCGCCGAACTCGCGGACCGCCGAGCACGCCGCGTACTGGGCGCGGCACGGCGACGTGGACGGCAGGAAGGTGGACGACGCGGTCGTCATCTACGACGGCGACCCCGACGACCTCTACAGCCGGAACCTGGCCGCCGACTTCGAGAAGGCGTTCCGGCCCGGGAAGGCGCTGATGCGCCCGTACACGAACGCGGGGGAGCTGAACAAGGCCGTCCGGGAGGCGTGCCAGGACCAGCCCGACATGTTCTACTACGCCGGCCGTTCCGACGAGTTCCGCTCGTTCGCCAACGTGCTGGAGCTGTCGTGCCCGAAGCGCCCGCTGGTCATGGCGGACGACGAGATCGCCAAGTACGTCAGCGACAACGCCGACGAGATCGGCCGCAAGAACACCTTCGACCTGTACTTCACGCCGCTCGCCGCGCGGGAGGCGTGGACGTGGCGGTGGATCGGCGACCAGGCGCCGCAGACCTTCTACTCCGACTACGACCCGGCCGTCCGCGCGATGACCGACCAGGGCGTCGCGCCGGGCCAGCGCCCGTCCATCACCCGCGCGGCGGTCGCCTACGACGCCGTGACCCTCGTCGCGACCGTGGCGAGCAAGGTCTACTGGCAGGAGCAGGCGCTGCCGTCGGCGGGATCGGTGTTCGCGGCGCTGAACGACCCCGACCACGACGTCCTGCGCAACGGGGCGAGCGGCGTCCTCCGCTTCAGCTCCCGGAGCACCGGCCACCAGGTCCTGGACAAGCCGGTGCTGCTGGCGACGATCAAGCCGGACGGGACCACCGAGGTCAAGCAGGTCTGCGGCCGCCTCATCGCGGGGGAACAGGGCAAGGCGTCCTGCCCGCCCGGGGACGGCAAGGACGGCCGGGCGGCGGCGCAGTAGGCGGGCATGCAGCGGGTGCGCGACGGGCGCGCGACGGGCGCGCGGCGGGTGCGCAAAAGGCCCCCGGGATCGGTCCGGGGGCCTCAAGACGCGTCGATGGCGAGGGGAGTTGGGGGGAGTGGGGGGAGGTTTCGTCAGCCCTTGACGACGTCCGCCGCTCCCGCGACCTCGTCGATCGAGCGGGTGCCCGGGCCGGTGTACTTGGCGCTCGGGCGGACGAGGCGGCCGGTGCGCTTCTGCTCCAGGATGTGCGCCGCCCACCCGGCGGTGCGGCCGCAGGTGAACATGGCGGGCATCATCGCGGTCGGGACGTCGGCGAAGTCCAGGATGACCGCGGCCCAGAACTCGACGTTGGTCTCGATCGGGCGGTCCGGGCGGCGCTCGCGCAGCTCGGCGAGGGCGGCGTCCTCCAGGGCCTTGGCGGCCTCGTAGCGCGGCGCGTCCAGCTCCCTGGCGGTGCGGCGCAGCACCCGGGCGCGCGGGTCCTCGGCGCGGTAGACGCGGTGGCCGAAGCCCATCAGCCGGTCGCCGGAGTCGAGGATGTCGCCGACGACCTTGCGGGCGTCGCCGAGCTGCTCCACCTTCTCGATCATCGGGAGCACGCGGGCGGGCGCGCCGCCGTGCAGCGGGCCCGACATGGCGCCGATCGCGCCGGAGATGCTGGCCGCGACGTCCGCCCCGGTGGAGGCGATCACCCGCGCGGTGAACGTGGAGGCGTTCATGCCGTGCTCGGCGGCGGAGACCCAGTAGGCGTCGATGGCCCGGACGTGCTTCGGGTCGGGCTCACCGCGCCAGCGGACCATGAACCGCTCGGTGATGGTCGCGGACTCGTCGATCCGCTTCTGCGGGACCATCGGCACGCCGACGCCGCGGGCCGACTGCGCCACGAACGACAGCGCCGTCACCGACACCCGGGCGAGGTCGGCGCGGGCCTCCTCGTCGGAGATGTCGAGCAGCGGCTTCATGCCGTAGGCGGTGGCGAGGGTGGGGAGGGCGCTCTGCACGTCCACCCGCACGTCGCCGGAGGTGACCGGCAGCAGGTGCGGGTCGGCGGGGGCCAGGCCCGGGGTGAAGCTGTCGTCCACCAGCAGGCCCCAGGCGTCACCGAAGGAGACGCGGCCGACGAGTTCCTCGATGTCGACGCCCCGGTAGCGGAGCGCGCCGCCTTCCTTGTCCGGTTCGGCGATCTCGGTCTCGAAGGCCACGACCCCCTCGAGACCAGGTTTGAAGTCGGACATGTCGTCCTGCCTTTCGTCCCCAAGAGTGATAAGGCGGTGCCGTGCCATTGAACCCTGTCCGCCTTACTGACCAGTACCCAGGGGTCGTGCGAGTTGCACAACCTCCAGGTGAGAGGCTCTGACGCTGTGAGTTCCCCAACGCCCGATCCCGCGCGGCTCCGGAGATCTTACGAGTCGGGCGAATTGTCCGAGTCGGCGCTCCCCGCCGATCCGCTCGCGCTGTTCGCCGCCTGGTTCGCCGACGTGCACGCCTCCGGGCTCGTGGAGCCGAACGCGATGGTGCTCGCGACCGCCTCCGGGGACGGCGAACCGAGCGCCCGGCTCGTCCTGCTGAAGGGCTACGGACCGCAGGGGTTCCGCTTCTTCACGAACCTGACGTCCCGCAAAGGGCGCGATCTCGCCGAGAACCCGCGCGCGGCGCTCGTCTTCCCCTGGCATCCGCTGTACCGGCAGGTGCGCGTCGCGGGCCCGGTGACCGAGCTGACGCGGGACGAGTCGGCCGCCTACTTCCGGACGCGCCCGTACGGGTCGCGGCTCGGCGCCTGGGCGAGCGAGCACCAGTCGGGCGCCATCCCGGACCGGGACGCGCTGGAGCGCCACTACGCCGAGGCGGCCGCGCGCTGGCCGGATCCGGCCGCCGGGCAGCCTCCTGGGGCGCCCGAGGGGGAGGGCTCGGACGTCGTGCCGCTGCCGGGCTTCTGGGGCGGCTACCGGGTCGTCCCGGAATCGATCGAGTTCTGGCAGGGCCGGCGCGACCGGCTGCACGACCGGATCCGCTACCGCCGCGACGTGATTCCGGGGGGTGCGGACGGCCACGGGGACTGGACGGTGGAGAGACTGTCCCCGTGACTCCGGAACAGCAGCCACCCCCCGCCGACACTCCTGACACGGCCCGGAAAGCCGACACCGATACCGACTCCGAGGCGGACGAGGCCGCGCAACCGGACGAGGGCCCGCAAGCGGACGGGGGCCCGCAAGCGGGCGGGGGCGCGCGGGGGAGGCTGCGGCGGCTGGCCATCGACACCCGGCCGCTCGGGATGCCGGCGTACCGGCGGCTGTGGCTCGGGCAGGGCGTGTCGTTCATCGGGTTCCAGGTCACCGCCGTCGCCGTCCCGGTCCAGGTGTACGACATGACGCGGTCGTCGCTGTGGGTCGGCGTGCTCGGCTTCGTCAACCTCGTCCCGCTGATCGTGTTCGGGCTGTGGGGCGGCGCGATCGCCGACCACATGGACCGGCGCAAGCTGCTGTTCGTGTCGTCGTGCGTCATGTGGGTCGCGACGCTGCTGCTGCTCGTCCAGGCGCTCCTGCGGATCGGCAGCCTCACCCTGATCATGGGGGTGGTGGCGGTCCAGGCGGTCGGGTTCGCGGTGGCCTCGCCGACCCGCAGCGCGATCATCCCCCGGCTGGTCGACCGGGAGCTCGTCCCGGCGGCCAACACCCTCAACTTCACCGCCAGCCAGTTCGGGATGCTGGCCGGGCCGCTGTTCGCGGGCGTCCTGCTGGCCCACTGGCACTACGCGGCGGCCTACGCGCTCGACGCCGTGCTGTTCACCGTCGTCCTGTACGCGGCGCTGCGGCTGCCCGCGATCCCGCCGCTCGGCGACGTCACCGGCACCCCCGGCCTGCGGTCGGTGATCGACGGGCTGCGCTACCTCGCCACGCAGCCGGTGCTGCTGATGTCGTTCGTCGTGGACATCATCGCGATGGCGATCGCGATGCCGCGCGCCCTGTTCCCCGAGGTCGCCGAGACCCGGTTCGGCGGGGAGGGCGCGGTCGGCTGGCTGTTCGCCGCCATCGCGATCGGGGCGTTCCTCGGCGGGCTGTCGTCCGGCTGGATCGGCCGGGTGCGCAAGCAGGGGGTCGCACTGGTCGTGTCGATCGTCATCTGGGGGCTGGCCGTGGCGGCGGCCGGGCTCGCCGGGCAGCTGTGGCTGGCGGTGGTGCTGCTCGCCGTGGGCGGCGCGGCCGACCTGGTCTCGGCGGTGTTCCGCCAGTCGATGCTGCAGACGTACGCGCCGGACAAGCTGCGCGGCCGGCTGCAGGGCGTCTTCACCGTCGTCGTCGCGGGCGGGCCGCGGCTCGGGGACGTCCGGGCGGGCGCGACCGCGAGCGTCACCGGCGCCACCGCGTCCTGGGTGGGCGGCGGCCTGGTCTGCGCCGCCCTGGTCATAGCGGTCGCCCTGGCCGCCCCAGCCCTCCTCCGCTACGACACGAGAACAGAACCAGTCCCCACCACCCCCTGACCCCCCCCCCCCGTTAAAAGCGGGGGGTTGTGGTTATGATCGGCCGGACCGCCGCACGCCAA
>NZ_JBEYTW010000094.1:0-34442 GCF_040643275.1 Spirillospora sp. NPDC047418 | reverse complement strand
GACTTCTGCGACGGCCTCCTGGACGCCATGCCCACCACCGGCGCCGACGACATCGCCATGATCGCCATGCGGGTCAGGCTCTAGGATCGTGCCGCACGGGTCCGGAGGAACGAGGATCGCGCGCGATGCCGACCTCTCCCACGGTCGGCGGTGATATGCCGGAGGCGCGCCTGCGCCTTGTGGGCGCATCGCTTTCCCCGCCACCCGGCCTGCAATCGGCGGGACGGGAACCGGCACGGCCACCCGTTAGTGGGCTTTTATCTTCCGTATGCCAATTGAAGCGGCCAAATATGGCCGCAGCAACATAGTCCCGTATCACGACGGGGATATGGGAGTGCACCAGGGGCGCAGATACGACCCTGCGGGAGGGACCGTAGAGCCCTACGCCAATGGTCTCCTGAAACAGATCGAGCAGCTGACCCGGGAGAACGCCAAGCTGCGTGGCGAACTGATCGTGACACAGTTATGGAATCCGCCCGCGGAGCTGGAACGCGCATTTCGCGATGCATGCGGCTGGACCTGCCTGTCCGTGCCGCCGACGGAGCAGAACCCTGACCAAGCTGGTGGACAACACGTTCCGGCCGTGAACATCACGCTGGTCAACGAGTTCGCGGAGGCGAGCCGGCTGCCGGGGCCGGACGTGATGGAGGTCATCGCGATGCGTCCAGCCACGTCCTTTCCTGACAGGCGTCCTATATCCTTCAAACTCCACGGAACGGCCACTGAGCAGAAATACCCAAAACCCGCATTCTCGCGTTGCGCATATTCCGGCGTGGTGAATGTTGATCGCGCGCCCTTCGAGCGCCTTACAGAGGTCGGCGCTGAGGATCTGAGGATGACGACGGCCCGAGCGAACGCCCGCAGGGAGGTTGTGAGGGGCAGCGGGACCACGCCGTTCTTCTCCTCTATGTGTCATTATCGGCAGACTGATCGGAGGGAGTCTTGTTCTTGGACGGTGAGGAGCAAGACGGGACCGCGGCGGCCGGACCGGTGTCGGGGCCCGCGCCGGGGCCGAGGGGCCGGTGGCCTGCGAGGGCGGTCGTGGTGTTGGGGGCCGTGCTGACGGCGGTGATCGTGGCGGCCGCGGGTGTCTGGTGGTTCAGCCCCTTCGAGTACATGGCGGGCCTGGACGGCACGCCGCCGAAGGCGGTGAGCGGAGTCCCGGCCGAGGGCCTGCGGTTCTTCCGGGACGTCAAGGATCCGGTTCTGGCCGCGGGTGCGCTGGTGGAGCGGCACGGTCGGGGGGTGCGGGCGGTCGATCTGGGCACCGGCCGGACATGGTGGAGCCTGAGCAGACCGGGGCGGGCGTCCGTGACCGAGGTCGGGAAGCTGGACGGCACGCATGTCGCGGTCGTCTGGACCGACCGTCGCCTCACCATCGTCGACGTGCCGTCAGGTCACCGGCTGCACGTCGGCCTGCCGGACCGATCCGCCCACGGGAGCGATCTCGATGAGGACAAGACTCCCGTGCAGACGAACGGCCTGACCGACTCCCATGGGCACCTGCTGGTCGTGGCCGTCCAGGATCGCGGAGTCGATGTGTACGACGCCTCCTCGGGCCGCCGGGCGTGGACGCGGCCGGCGCCCCGCAATTGCAGCTACTGGGACGCGGTGCAGGACGGCATCCAGGTTCAGAACCGGGTGCTCTCACTGGACGTCTACTGCTCTGAGGACGGCACCACGCAGTACGCCTACAGCACCCTGCTCGGCCCGACCGGCACACCGCTGCCGGGGTTCGGGCATTTCCCCGGCGGGTCGCTGCTGCCAGCCGGTGACCATGAGCTTCTGCAGTATGAGCATCACGGAGTGGAAGGCGTCGGCTACCGGTTGATCGATTTGCGGACGGCGCGGACGCTATGGCGCGTCGACCAGGCCTCGTCCTCTCCCCTGGGCGGCTTGGACGAGGTGACCGCGACCGCCGGCCGGGTCGTGGTCACCGACCCCCTGGGCGGGCAGATCGCGGTGTACCGCGCGGCCGACGGGAAAGCGCTGTGGCGGTGGAGGCTCCCTCGCTTCGGCGAGGAGACGATCCTCCTGCACTCCGGCATGGTGATCGCCGGCCGGGTACGCGTCCTCGCCAGGCACCCCGGGCCGGTCAGGGTGATCACCTTCGATGCGAGCGGTGAGATCATGGCGGAACAGGAACTCCCGATGTTCGAGACCGCCGGGAACCCGGTCCTGTCCGGCGGCGCCTACGAGACCCTCGTGATCAGGGACTCCATCCCCGAACCCGACAGCACCGCCCGCCCCTCCGTCCTCCTCACCGCCGCCCGCTGAGGCGGCTCGCGAGTGCCGCCTCCGTGCTCAGCGGGCCGGAGCGTCCCGCTCATCCGGCAGGTCCAGCAGCCGGCGCGCGAGGTAATGCAGGTACTCGCGGAACTTGCTCAGATCGCTGTCCAGCGCCAGGCGCCCTTCGCGCTGCTCCACGCGGCCATTGGCATGGACGACGCCCTGCGCGAAGAACCCCATGACGACCCACCGGATTGTCCAGAGGACGTAGTCCAGATGCACGGGGTCGGGCACGGCGTCGCGCAGCACGTTGGCGAACGAGACGATCCTCGGCACCGAGTGGCGCTCGAACAGGTCGGCGGTGTCCCCGGCGTCACCGATGTAGCGCTGCTGCCACAACCCCACCACGTCCGGATTGCGGGCGTAGAAGTCCAGGTACTCGTCCAGGAGGCGGTCCAGCGCCTGCCGGGTCGGCGTGAACCCCGCCACTATGTCCTCCACCGCCTCCCACTCCGCCTCGGCGGTCCGCCGCATCACCTCGCGGTACAACTCGACGTTGCTCGTGAAGTGGTGGCGGACCGCCGCGGTCTCCATCCCCGCGCTCCCGGCTATCTGCTCGGTCGTGGTGGCGTCCAACCCAAGCGCGGCGAAGAGCTGGGTCGCGGCCTGCACGATCTTTTCACGCTCGGTATCCATGTCATCATGCTAAGTCGTGCATGGAAGATCGTGCGTAATGCCCTTGACGGCGGGTGCCGGCGCCGCGAACCAGTCCGTCCCGCCGGCTGTTGCCGCGCGGATCTCGAACTGGCGGTGGAGGACCGTGCGCGCCCGGGATCTGAGATGTTCGATCTCTCTCCGCGCTCGCCGGTAGCGAGCCACCGAGGTTGAGACCGAGCCGTGGGTAAAGTGGACGCACTCCCCTGGACGGAGTTGGGCAAGGCGGTCGAGACCGTCCCGGGTCACCACCGCGGGGACCGGGTAGCCGGCGGTGACGCCCCGTCCCCGGTGCAGGACGATGATGTGGTCGCCGCCCGGGACCTCCAGCGCCCCGATCGGGACGCCGGCGGATACGAGTTCGGTACCTCGCTCCGCACGCGGTATCGGGCCGGCGAACCGCAGCCCCACGGCATCGCTGAGATGGCTCATGGTGAAGGGCCGCCCGTACAGGAGCGCGAGGTCCCGCCCGAACGCGCCGGCGTCCGGACCCGGGGTGACCTCGATCTCCACCGTGCGGGGCCGATGCGGCGCGGCCGCGTTCAGCCGCAGCAGCGGTGACCCGAAGTCCGAGCGCCGGGGGCGGACGTGGGCGAGCAGCCGCAGCGACCGCCCGGGCACGACCTGCTCCCCGACCTGGAGAACGGGGTCGGGGGCACAGCTGCCCAGCGCTCGAGCGGCCTCCAAGGAGCCCAGGACGCTGACGTAGATCCTCAGGCCGGGGCCGATGGAGCGCACCTCCACCAAGTCCCCGGGGCGGACGTGCTGCGCCGACCACATCGGTGCCGGCCGGCCGGCGACGAAGAGGTGCGCGTGTGCGCCGGTCACGGCGATCACTTGGTCGAGGGTCGGCCGGAGGGCGATGCCGGCGCCCATGGCCTCGATGAGAGGTGCCTCGTCGGCGTTGCCGACTAGGGCGTTCGCGCTGCGTGCGGCCTCCTCGTCCAGGGCTCCGTGGTTCGAGAACCCCAGGTGGGCCGCGGGGCGTCCGAGGTCTGTCACCCGTGCCGGGCCGGTGGAGATGACGTGGAGTTCAGGCACGGAAGTCCGCCAGGAACGCGTCGGCGTGATCGGCCCATTCATCCGGCGCGATGCGCCGGTACTGGAACAAGTCGCCCGGCCGGTATGCGACGGGGTTCGCCTGGGACGGGTCGACGAGACCTATCGGGGTCCGGCCGAGCACCCGCCATCCCGACGGCTGTTCGCGCGAGAGGATCATGGCCTGTCGTCCGGCCACCAGGATCGCGCCGCGAGGGACCCGGACCCTCGGCTCCGAGAGCCTGGGCACCTGCCCGTTCCAGCCGGGCCCGTCCAGCATTGGAGCCGCTCCGTGGCTGAAGCATCGGACCGGGTGTGCCAGCCCGGCATGTGCATCCACCACCTGTTCGACGGAAAGGCCCAGGTGGCGGGCCACGTCCTCCAGGTCGGGCCCGTACGCGCCGCCGTAGACGACCGGGACCGTGAACACCGTGGGAGCGCTGGCCGTAGCAGCCGTCCCGCCCGGGAACAGCGCCGAGACCGCCGCCGCCACCTCCGCGTGGTCGACGACACCGGGATCGAACTCGATGAGGGCCGAGTCGTAGGTCGCCACGGCCGACCAGACTCCCGGCGGGGGCGAGGCGTTCACGGCTGCCGCGAGCCTTTGGATCGCCGACCACCGGGCTTCCGGATCGGACGCGACCGCGACGACCCGTAGCGCGCTGTCGCCGCAGTCGGCCACCTCCAGGCGGTCACCCGGTGGGCGTCGTGCCCCGGGCACGGACCACCTCCGTGAGTGGGGCGACGGCCACGCCGGCCGCGCCGAGCGCTCCGCGGACCCGCAGAGCGATCGCGGCGGCGGAGGGATTGTCACCGTGCAGCAGGATGCTGTCGGCCCGAAGCTCGAGATCGGCTCCCGTCGCGGTAGAGATCTTTCCCTCGGTCACCAGCCGCACCGCGCGCTCGGCGATCTCGCCGGGATCGTGCAGTACGGCGTGGGGTTCCGAGCGCGGGGTCAGCGAGCCGTCCGGCCGGTAGGAGCGGTCGACGAACCCGGTGACGGCCGTGGTCAGTCCCAACCGCCGCGCCTCGGCCGGCAACGCGCCCGGGAACCCGAGCACGATCATTTCCGGGTCGAAGTCGGCGACGGCTCGGGCGACGGCCCGCGCGTAGTCGTGCCGGGTCTGCACGAGATTGCCCAGCCGGCCGTGCGGTGACACGTGCGCGAGCCGGACGCCTTGGGCCCGCGTGAAGGCCGCGAGCGCACCTATCTGGTACAGGGTGTCGGTGTAGACCTCGTACTCGCTGCACTCGATGGCCCGCCGCCCGAATCCGACGAGGTCCGGAAAGCCGGGATGGGCGCCCACCGATACCCCCGCCTCGCTGCAACGCTCCACCGTGCGCCTCATGACCCGCGGGTCCCCGGCGTGGAAACCGCATGCGACGTTCGCCGACGTTAGCGAGGAGATCAGCTGCCGGTCGGTGTCGTGCCGGTAGGCGCCGAACCCCTCCCCGACGTCGGCGACCAGATCGACGATAGGCATCTTCGCTACCTTCCTGACCGGATCGGGGGAGTGTCGGACGTGCCACTGGTGGCCTCGAAGGGCACCGGCCTGAGCGCATGGCGACCGTGCAACCCCTGGTACCGGCTCGGCACCGGCGCCCGCCATCCCTCCAGGACGCCCGGGGCGGGTTCGAAGACCTCGACCCCGAGGGGGTGGCAGTGCTCCAACTGCTCCTCATCCGAGGCCGCATCGGGTCCCCACATCGGCACCGCGAGATCTCCCCCGGGACAGGTCGAGAGCGCACAGAGCAGATCGATCTCGGCGAAGAACTCGAAGTAGTCGCCCTTCCGCGCGGGACACTCCCCGAAGAAGTACTGCGCGCGGTCGTTCGCACCGGCGAACTGGAAGATGTTGAGCACGTCGTGGACGTCGAACTCGGTGAGGCCGTACGGCTGGACGGCGCGAACGAGGTTCGAGTGGCAGTGGTAGTCGAAGTCCGTTCCCGCCAGCATGCGGTTGACGTACGGATCGCAACGGCTGCCGAGCAGATCGTGGATCGCGATCGCGTCCGGATGGTCCTCCAGCGTGTCCGCGGTGACGGTGAGCATCGGGCGCAGGTAGGGCAGGCAGGACCAGAGCCTGTCATAGGTCGTCACGCTGTTGCGCTGGAGCTGCCGCGTACGCGCCGCCCAGAAGCGCTCCCGCGGGTTGTCCAGGCTCCAGACGTTGAAGTCGCCCACCTGGGGGCCCGACAAGATCGAGATCCGTACGATGCTCCCAGCCGGGACCTCCCAGGCGGCACCGGACCGGATCGGGATCTCGAAATCGTGCATCCTGCGCCGTCCGCCCGCCAGCGCGAGTCGCGCATAGAACGCCTTGTCGACGTCGAGCGGGCCGCCGGGGGTTGCTTGATAGCCGGCCTCGTGGGAGTACACGGGTTTCCCTTCATGCGGTCGGGCGGCGGGGCGCGTACGCGGGCCGCTCACACGGTCACCCGCGAGAGGAAGGCACGCGTCCGTGCCTCGCACGGATTGTTGAACAGTTCATCCGCGGCTGCCTGCTCGGCCACGATGCCGCGGTCCATGAAGACCACCCAGTCGGCCACCCGCTCGGCGAAGCGCATCTCATGGGTGACGATGACCATCGTGAGGCCGTCGACCGCGAGGGCGGCCATGACGTCGAGCACCTCGTCGACCAGCTCGGGGTCCAGGGCACTCGTGGGCTCGTCGAAGAGGATGACCTCGGGTTCCATAGCCAGGGCGCGGGCGATGGCCACCCGCTGCTGCTGGCCTCCGGAGAGCTGGTGCGGATAGCGATCGGCGTGCTCCTCGAGCCCGACCTTCCTCAGGTGCGACAGCGCCTTACTCCGGGCGTCGCTCGCCGAGACCTTGCCGAGGCGGAGGGGCGCCCACATGACGTTCTCGGCGGCCGTCTTGTGCGGGAAGAGGTTGAACTGCTGGAAGACCATGCCGACCTCGCGGCGCTGCCGGGCCGTGGCGGAGTCCCGCGCCGCGCGATACTTACCGTCGACGACCCGGTAACCGACGGGTTCACCGCGGTAGGAGACCTCTCCCCCGTCGACCGGCTCGAGCCCGTTGAGCGTACGGATCAGAGTGGTCTTGCCGGATCCGGAGGGCCCGATGACGGCCACCACCTCGCCGCGGTGGACGTCGAGGTCGACGCTCCGCAGCACCTGCTGGGATCCGAACGCCTTGGTGGCTCCGGCCATCCGGAGCACGACCTCGCCGTCGTGGGATCGTCGCGGCCGGCTGGTCATCGCCCGATCGCGGTCGGCGAGTGACACCGCCTCGCCGGTTCGCGCGTGCCGGCGCCTGAAGTCGAGGCGGCGCTCCAGGTAGCGCAGCCCGAGGTCGAACGCGGTGACGATCGCGACGTAGAACAGCGCCACCACCAGCAGCGTCTCGAGGATCTTGAAATTGCTGGTGTACAGCCGCTGGCCGACCAGGAGCAACTCGGTCAACGAGATGGTCGCGACCAGCGAGGTCAGCTTGACGATCGTCACGAGTTCGTTGCCCAGGGCCGGTAGAGCGACCCGGAACGCCTGCGGGACCACGATCTGCAGCTGCACATGCCGTGACGGGACGCCCAGCGCCCTGGCGGCCTCGGCCTGGCCGTGGGCGACCGAAAGTATCCCGCCCCGGTGGATCTCCGAGATGTAGGCGGTCTCGGAGAGGACGAGCGCGACCAGGCCGACAACGAACGGTGATCCGAGGACGACCCTGGACTCCGGCACCACCATCGGGGCGTTGAAAATGAAGATCAACAGCACCAGCAGCGGCAGGCTGCGAAAGAACCACACGTAGCCGGCCAGCGGCCAAGCCAGCACTCGGATACGCGACTGGCGGGCGAGCGCCACCAACATTCCGAGAACGGTGGCGATGCCCCATGACAGGACGGAGAGCTCGACGACGGTCAGCGACGCCTTCCAGAAGTCGGAGTCGCCGAACAGGCTGAGGGTGTACTGCCAGTCCATCGCCGGCTCATCGCCCGAGGATCGACGCGACCCGCTGCTCGTCGACCGGGCGCAGGTTGTACTCGTGCAGCAGCTTGGCGTATTCGCCGCTCTTCTTCAGCTTGTCGAGCGCCTCGACCACGGCTTTGCGCAGCGTGTCGTTGCCCTTCTTGACCGCCAGTCCGACCGGGACCGGGTACAGCAGGTCGTGGCTGGACACGACGACCTTGCCGTTGAAGGCCTTGCTGATCTCCGCGCAGATCGCGGCGTCGGTGACCAGCGCGTCCACCTGACCCGCGACCACCGCCTGAGCGCCCTCGGGGTCCTTGGAGAACTCGCGCAACTCGATCTCGTGCTTGCCGGCGCGGGTGCACTTGGCGCTCGCGTCCGACCGCAGGCTTTTCACGATGGCGCCGCCCTGGATCACGGCGACCTTCCTGCCGCACAGCCCCATGGCGTCCGTGATGGGGGTGTCGTCGGCGCCGACGACGATGGAGTTCCCCGTGGAGAAGTAGGGGATGTAGTCGACGGTGGCCGACCGCTCTTTCGTGATGTACAGGTCCGAGGCGATCAGGTTGATCTGCCCCGCCTTGAGGCTCGGGATCAGCTGCTCGAACCGGGTGTCCTTGATGGAGACCTTGCGGCCCATCGTCTCGGCGAGGCGCGTGGCCATCTCGGGGTCGAAGCCGACCGGCTTGCCGTCCTTCAGGCTGGAGTACGGCGGGGCGGTGAGATCTGATCCGACCACGAGGGTGGAGGTGGAGTCCCCGTCGCCCGACGTCCCGCAGGCGGAGACGGAGGTGGCGAGCATGCACGCGGACAGGACGGTGGCGGTCAGGGTGCGGGCGCGGCGTGTCGGTCTGCTCTGTGGCCATTGCTGCTTCGTTCGCATGGCGAGGACAGTAACGGATCGCTCAACAATATGGAAGAGTTGGATGTGCACTTCGTCACCTTTCTTGCGGGGAGGGGGGCACCTAAGCGCGGAGGAGCAGGACGAACTACACTGACGGACATCCACCCGGGTCCCGAGGAACGTTCAACAATAAGGAGTCAGATGCGCAGCGATCTCGGCGCCGATGCCGCAGAACCCCCGCAGCGGAACGCTCCGGGGACGGCGGCTCGCGTCGCCGCGTCCCTCCGTGAGCAGATCATCACCGGCGAGCTCCCACCGAGAACACGGTTGAAGGACGCACAGCTGTCCCAGATCCACCAGGTGTCCCGCAACACCGTGCGCGAAGCTCTTCGCGAGCTGGAACGCGACGGCCTGGTGACCTCGCGGCCCCACGCCGGCAGCGCGGTGAAGGTACTGACCGAAGCCGATGCCCACGACATCTACCGGGTGCGGTACTGGATCGAAGCCGCCGGCGTCGAGGGGAGCACCTCGGCGGATCCAGAGCAGCTCGCCCGGTTCCCCTCGTTCGTGGCCATGGCACGAGAGGCGGCCGCCGAGGGAAGTTGGGCGGACGTCGGCACCAACAGCCTTCGTCTGCACCAGGCCATCGTCGGCCTGCTGGGGTCACCGATGCTCGACGCGTTCTTCGCCACCATCGTCGCTCAGCTCCGCCTCGTGTTCGCCCTGGCGGACGACGAGGCCGCGCTTCAGGCGCAGTGGATCGATCGCGACGAGAAGCTGGTCGACCTCTTAATCTCCGGCATGCGGGGGCAGGCGCAACTGGAGCTGCGGCAGTACCTGTCCGACTCCGAGGCCCAGATCATCGAGGTGATCCGCGCCAGCGGCGCCGCCGCGCTCACCTCGCGCGAGTCCCCTCCGCCGCGGCCCCGCGCCGTCATCGAATGACGAACGGGTTCCCGACCGGCGCACCGGTGTTGATCCACACGCTCTTGTCCTCGAGGTAGTCGTCAATGGCGTGCATCCCGTTCTCACGCCCGATGCCGGAGTCCTTGAACCCCCCGAAAGGAGCCATAAAGCTGACGGCCCGGTAGGTGTTGACCCATACCGTCCCCGACGTGATGCGATCCGCGAGGCGGAAGGCCCGCTGGATGTCGGAGGTCCATACCCCCGCGCCCAGGGCGAACCTCGAATCGTTGGCCAGCCGCACGGCTTCGTCCTCGTCACGGAATCGGATGACCGCCAGGACCGGCCCGAACACCTCTTCTTGGGCGATGCGCATGGAGTTGTCGACCCCGGTGAAGATGGTGGGTTCGACGAACCAGCCGTCTCCGCACTCGGGCAGGTTCGGCGCGCCTCCCCCCAACGCGAGGGTCGCCCCCTCGCCCAGGGCGACATCGATGTAGTCGCGCACCTTCGCGAACTGGGCGCGAGTCGTGATGGGCCCGACCTGCGTGCTCTCCTTCATCGGGTCGCCCAGGCGCGCGGACCGCGCCAGATCGACCACCCCCGCGACCACTTCGTCATGGACCGAGTCCTGGACCAGCAGGCGCGAGCCGGCGATACAGGTCTGGCCGGTCGCCGCGAAAATCCCTGAGACCACGCCGTTGACCGCGGACTCCAGGTCGGCGTCGGAGAACACGATGTTCGGCGACTTGCCGCCGAGCTCCAGGCCCACGTGCTTGAGCTCGGCGGCCGCCGCCGCGTTGATCAGACGCCCGGTCGCGTCCGAACCGGTGAAGCTGATCTTCCGGACCGCAGGGTGGCGGACCAGGCCGGCCCCGACATCGGGACCGAGCCCGGTCACCACGTTGACGACGCCGGGCGGAAAGCCCGCCTCCCCGAAGAGCCTGGCGAACTCCAGCGTGGACGCCGAGGTGAACTCTGAGGGCTTGATGACCACCGTGCAGCCGGCGGCAAGTGCCGGCGCCAGCTTCCAGGCGAGCAGCATCAGCGGTGAGTTCCAGGGAGTGAGGATGCCCACCACTCCCACCGGCTGCCGCTTGATGTAGGTGAAGTAGCCGCGCTTGTCCATGGGCGGCACACGGCCCTCGATCTTGTCCGCCAGGCCCCCGTAATAGTGGAACCAGTGCGGCACGTACAAGACCTGTCCCAGCATCTCGGTGTAGAGCTTGCCGTTGTCGCGCACCTCCAGCCTGGCCAGGTCCTCCGCGTGCTCCGCCACAAGGTCGGCCAGCCTGCGCATCAGGGCGCCGCGTTCCGTCGCCGTCAGGCGCCCCCACTCACCGTCGGTCAGCGCGGCGTGCGCGGCGGTGGCAGCGGCATCGACGTCGGCGGGGCCGCCCAGCGCGATCTCCGCCCACGGCGCCGCGCGGTACGGGTCCTCGCTGGGGAACCATTCCCCTCCGGCGGGCTCATGGTCCACACCGTCGATGTACATGGGGAAACAGCGCATCGTCTTCACCCGTCCTCTAGAACGTGGGCAGGCCGAGGGCCGCCCGGAAGGCATTCTTGTTCGCCACGCCGTCACGGGGTGGGAGCGCCCGCGGAGGCTCGGACGCGCTGATGGGAACCTGCACGAAGACCGTTCCCCCGCGCGCGTCGACCCGCTCGGCCAGATCTCCGATGCCCTTGAGCGAGTCCACCCGTACACAGGTCGCGATGCCGAACCCGCGAGCGACGGCCGTGAGGTCCGCCCCGTGGCCGGAATGGCTGAGTTGCATGCCGGTCTCGCCGTAGTGGCCGTTATCGAGGACCACGATCGTCAGGTTCGCCGGGTGAGCGACGGCCACCGTACCGAGCGAACCGATGCCCATGAGCTGTTCACCATCCCCGGTGACCACGACGACGGAGCGTTCGGGCTGGGCGAGCGCCAGGCCGAGACCGACCGAAACCGCGCCGCCCATCGCCCCCCAGAGCGGAAAGGCTGCTCCCCGGTGCCCGGCGGCGCAGACGTCGTACGAGGGCGATCCGAGCCCGGTCACGACGAGAGCGTCGGGGATCCGGCCGAGGAGGGTGGCGACGGCCTCGCGCCGATCGAGCCGAAGCCCGTCCAGGGTCGAGCCCGGCGCCGGCGTGTCGAGAGTATTCATCGGTCCCACTTCTTCCGTCCGATCAGCCGCTGGCCGAGGAGCACGGCGACGCGGTCGCCGGCCTCGAATGCCGCGTGCAGTGCCGAATCGACCACCTCGCCGACGTGCGCGGGGTCGTCCACGCGCAGCACGTGGATGCCCATCAGCTCCAAGGCCGCCTGCGTCGCCCGGCCCATGGGCGCCTGCCAGGGATTGAACTCCGCGTACTCCCCGCGCATCGTCACCAGCGTGAGAAAGGGGAACTGGCACATCTGGAGAAGGGAGAACATGTTCACGCAGTTGCCCACGCCACTGCTCTGCATCAGCAGCGCCGCACGCTGGCCGCCCAGCCACGCGCCGCTGACCACGCCGACCCCCTCCTCCTCCGTGGTGAGTACCACGTCGTCGATTTCGGGGTCGGCGATGGCCTCTCGGATCGCATGGGCATGGCCCGCGTCGGGGACGTAGGCGATCTGCCGCACGCCCCCGCGTTTGAGCACGTCGAACACCGTGCGCTGCCAGGCGGGGACTGCCGCGAGCGCGGTCGTCATGGGTTCATCCCTGGGGTCGAAGTGTGTGGAGTGGATCACCCCTGGCCGCCCGGGCGGACGGGGCACGGCCCGTGGACGGCCGCCCCACCATGATGGGCCGCTATGCAATGGCATGAAAAATAACGAAGCGGTATGGCTTCATCCTGTGCCGGCATGGCGCCTCGGCGGCCCGGTCAGGAGGAGCCGTTCGCATGCGCGCCGAGAAGACGCGCCGAGGGCCAGGCGCCGGACCTGATGGCATCGTCCACCGCCGAGACCAGCTCGTGCGCCACCGCACCGACCGCGGCCGGCGTACGGCCGGAGCGTGGCAGCGCCAGCAGGAGGTCGCGGTGGATGGCGGGCTCCGCGAGCGGAGCGCCGGAGAGGATCCCGGCGCGGATCTGGGTCGCCACCGCGACGGCCGGCAGGACCGTCCAGCCGATGCCCGCTCGGGCCAGGTGCCGCTGGATCTGGGCGGAGTCGGTCTCCAGGACGGGCGTGATCTCAACCCCCGCACGCGCCATCGCCGCGTCGATGAGGGCACGAAGGCCGTGCCCCGAGGACGGCGCGACGAGAGGATGGCGGGCGACCTCCGCGATGCTCACCGGAAGGTCGGGAGAGAGTCCCGCCGAGGGCGCGGCCGCCGCCCACACCGCTTCGCGGACCAGGGGCCGTACGTGGAGCGTGGGCGCGTTCTCGACGTTGTAGAGAAGGGTCACGTCAAGGTCTCCGTCATCGAGCCACTGCTGGAGATGCCCCGAGTACGCCGAGAGGATCGTCAGGCGGATGCCGGGATGCCGCTCGGCAACGGCCCTGGTGAGCGACTCGGCCAGCACCTCCGCGGTGCTTTCGAGCAGCCCGACCCGTACCAGTCCGGAGAGCTGGCCGGGTTCCGGCGAGACCTCCACCCGGGCCCGCTCGAGTTCGGCGAGGGCCCGGCGGGCGCGCTCGGCGACGCTGCGCCCGGCCTCCGTCGGTGTCATGCCGCGGCGAGAGCGTTCGAAGAGTTCGACGCCCAACTCCCGTTCCAGAGCCCGGATATGGCGGGTGACCGCCGGCTGGACCAGATGCAGGACCTCGGCCGCGCCGGTGACGCTGCCGATATCGACCACCGCCACGAGCGCGCGAAGCTGTCGGAGTTCCACCGGGTCACCTCCCCGGCCGGGCCACCGGCCGTCATGACGTCATACCGATTCGGCATTTTTCAGGCTATTCAATCAACGCGCATCATGGCAGGGCCCGCAGCCGAAGTGATCGACGCACAATCCCGGGAACAGGTGCCGATGTACGAACTGGACGGAGAAGAGGCCGCCACCGTCGAGTTGGTGGCGGAGTTCGTGGACGATCGGGTACGCCCGGTCGTACAGGAACTGGACCATCACAACACCTACCCGGCCGAGCTCATCGACACGATGAAGCAGATGGGGATCTTCGGCCTGGCGATCCCGGAGATGAGCCTGGCCGGTGCCATGGGCGGTCACACGGTCGTGGCCAAGCTCATTCTCGCCTTCGGCACCCAGGCGCAGAAGGACACCTACCTGCCGAGGATGGCCACCGGAGAGGTCCGCGCCACGATGGCGCTCACCGAGCCGGGCGGCGCCTCCGATCTCCAGGCGATGCGCACCACCGCCGAGCGTTCGGCCGGCGAGTACGTCGTCAACGGATCCAAGACGTGGATCACGAACTCCCGCCACTCCCAACTGATCGCACTGCTGTGCAAGACGGACCCGGCGGCGACGCCTGCCCACCACGGCATCAGCATTCTGCTGGTCGAGAAGGGACCCGGCTTCTCGCTCTCCCGCGACCTGCCCAAACTCGGCTACAAGGGGGTGGAGAGCTGCGAGATCACCTTCACCGACATGCGGGTTCCGGCGGACCGGTTGCTCGGCGGGGAGGAAGGTCGGGGATTCGCGCAGATGATGAGAGAGCTGGAGATCGGGCGTATCCAGGTCGCCGCGCGGGCGCTCGGCGTCGGCCGCGCCGCGCTCGATGACTCGCTCCGGTACGCCCAGGAGCGCGAAAGCTTCGGCAGACCCATCTGGAAGCACCAGAGCATCGGCAACCACCTGGCGAACATGGGCACCAAGCTGCTGGCGGCGCGCCGGCTAGTGCAGTACGCCGCGCGCCGCAACGACACGGGCGAACGCGCCGACATGGAGGCCGGCATGGCCAAGCTGTTCGCGTCCGAGACGGCGATGGAGATCGCCCTCGACGCCGTACGGATCCACGGCGGCTACGGCTACTCGACCGAGTTCGACGTCGAGCGCCACCCGCTCTCCCGATGAGCACGCACGCCGTCACCTGGCTCTTCGTTCCGGGCACCCGACCGGAGAGGTTCGAGAAGGCGGCCGCGAGCGGTGCGGGGGCGGTCATCCTCGATCTGGAGGACGCGGTCGCGGCTCCGCTCAAGGACGACGCCCGCGCCGCCGCGGCTCGCTGGCTGCGGTCATCGGGCCGGGCGTGGGTGCGGGTCAATTCGCTCCACAGCGCCTGCGCACAGGCCGACCTGGCCGCTTTGCGGGACCTGCCGGGGCTGCAGGGGGTAGTACTGCCCAAGACCGAACGGGCCGCCGACACCGAGCACGTCGCCCGGCTGCTCCCCGTACCCGTGGTCGCGCTCGTCGAGAGCGCGGCCGGCCTCGTACACCTGCCAGAGGTGTGCGCGAGTCCCGCGACCGCGCGGGTCGCCTTCGGATCGCTGGACTTCGTTCTCGACATCGGCGCCGACCACGTACCGGACGCCCTGCTCTTCGCCCGCAGCCGACTGGTCGTCGAGTCGCGAGCGGCCGGGCTTCCGTCCCCCATCGATGGCGTCACGACTGCGCTGGACGACCTCACCCGGGTCGGAGAGGACGCCGCCCTGGCCCGCCGGCTCGGCTTCGGCGGCAAGCTCTGCGTCCACCCCGCACAGCTCGCTCCCATCCAGCGTCAGTTCGCCCCGGCCGAACAGGAGATCGCTTGGGCCACCGCGGTCCTCCAGGCCGATCGCGGCGGCTCGGGCGCGGCACGCACCCCGGACGGCGAACTGGTTGACGAGCCCGTCCTCCAACGCGCCCGGGGCATTCTCTCCCGCACGGAGCCGAGATGAAGAGGTCCAACTGAGATGATCCAACCGCTTGATGGCATCACCGTCGTCTCGCTGGAGCAGGCGGTGGCCGCACCGTTCGCCACCCGCCAACTCGCGGACGCCGGCGCCCGGGTGATCAAAGTCGAGCGCCCCGACGACGACTTCGCCCGTGGCTACGACCGTACGGTCCACGGCGAGGCGAGCTACTTCGTCTGGCTCAATCGCGGCAAGGAGTCGATCACGCTCGATGTCAAAGATCCTGCGGACAAGGCCGTTCTGCTGGCCCTCGTAGCGCGCGCGGACGTGCTCGTCCAGAACCTCGCCCCGGGCGCGGCCGAGCGCACCGGCGAGGGGTCCACCATCGCCGTCTCGATGCTCGAAGCTCTGGGCGAATGGGCCAGCCAGCCCGCCTGCTACACCTTCTACAGCGATGCCCCCTGGCGGCGTACGGGAGCGCGCCATGCCTCGATCGCTCCGTACGGCCCGTACCAGTGTGGTGACGGGCGCCTCTTCCTCGGCATCCAGAACGACCGGGAATGGGCGTCCTTGTGCGAGAGAGTTCTCGGCCGTCCCGATCTGGTGACGCACCCCGCCTACGCGCATAATCCGGAGCGGGTCGCCAACGACGCCGAGATCACGGTGCTGATCGAGAGTGCGCTGGCCACGGTGTCGCGCGACGAGGCACTTCGGCTGCTCGAGGACTCCGGGATCGCATGCGCCGCCCTGCGCGAGCCGCAGGAGCTGTTCTCCCATCCGCAGCTCGCGGCGCGCGGCCGGTGGAAGGAGGTCGATACGCCCGGGGGCACGGTCCGTGCCCTGCTGCCACCCGTCGACGTGGCGGGGTGGCAGCCCGCCATCGGCCCAGTCCCCGCACTCGGGCAGCATTCCCAGCGCATCCGGGACGAACTCGCGGAGACCCCTTGGGGGGCTGCGCAGTGACCGAACTCATCTCGCCGTGCCCTGCTGAGGCGCTGGCCGGTCTGCTGGGCGTGCCCCTGCCCGACCTCGATGCCGGGGACCCGTTGCCGCTGTGCTGGCACTGGGTCTATCTCCTCGACCGTCCCGCCACCGAGGATCTCGGCGCGGACGGACACCCGGTCCGCGGGGTGGTACCGGAACCTCCGGGCCCCGGCCGCCGCCGGATGTGGGCGGGCGGCCGTGTAGAGCAGCACGGCGGTCTGGTCACCGGCCACGAGGCGACACGACGGTCGGAAGTCACGGCCGTCCACGAGAAGGAGGGAAGCAGCGGCCACCTCACCTTCGTCGAGGTGACCCACACCATCGAGCAACGCGGCCGTCCGGTCGTCGTCGAGCGCCAGGACATCGTCTACCGCGCGAAGGCGCCGGCCACCGAGTCGCCCGCCCCGGCGGCGGCCGATGTCGTCCCGATGCCATCCCCGGAGGGCGGATGGACGCTGGGGATCGGGCCTGCCCTGCTCTTCCGTTTCTCGGCACTGACCTACAACGCCCACCGGATCCACTACGACCGCGACTATGCGACGGGTGTGGAGGGCTACCCCGGCTTGGTGACCCATGGCCCGCTCCAGGCCCTGGCCATGGCCGAGGCCGCACGCCGCCGCGGAGTCACCGGCGATCTCATCTACGAATACCGGCTCGTGGCACCGCTCTTCGACTTCCAGGGGATGTCGGTTCTCGCCGAGCCCAGCGGTGAGGGCGACGCAACCGAGGTGTCTGTGTGCGACCTGTCTGGCCGGGTGACGGCCCGAGGAAGGCTGACCCGTTGAATCGTTGGTGGGCGGTGTCGGTTGACACCGCCCACAGCGCGCGGACGGTGAAGGCCAGGGTTCGGGGAGCGGCACCGGCCGATCCGGCGCGGTCCGAGTCCGGGTCTCCGTCGCGAAAACCTGAGGGGCAGGAGGGGCACCATGACCTACTTGTCCCGTATCCGGATCGATCCTTCGCGAGCGGAGAGCCGCGAACTCCTGGCCAGCCCGCGTGCCATGCATGGTGCGGTGATCGGTGGAATTCCCGATCCGTCCCAGATGGACCGGGTCCTGTGGCGCCTGGACACAGACGATCCCCGGTGTCCGCTGCTGTTCGTGCTCAGCCCGTCCCGTCCCGACTGGACCCGCCTGGTCAAGGCGGCCAGTCGGCTGGGGGCGGACGGAGACCAGGCTGCGACCCGTGAATACAGGCCGCTGCTCGCCCGGCTCGCCATCCGCGGGGAATTCGCGTTCAGGGTCACCGCGAGCCCGGTGCGCAACGACCCGCGCGCATCGACCGCGAGCCGGGACCGCAAAGACCGCCGCGCTCCTCGGATCCCGCATCGCACGCCCGCCCAGCAACTTGAGTGGTTCCTCGAACACGCCCTCGGATGGGGCTTCACCATTCCTGATACCCACCCTGACCCCGCGGCCTCCGGCCCGGACCGCCCCTCCCCGCGCTCCGTGCCGGACGTTCGGATCATCGGCCGGAGCCGACACTCATTCACGGAGGGCGGCTGTGACACCCCGGTCACCCTCCACACCACGACCTTCGAGGGCAGGCTGCTCATCACCGACGTAGTTCTGCTCGTCCAGGCGATGCTGAAGGGAATCGGTCCCAGCAGAGCTTACGGCTGCGGGCTGCTCACCCTTGCTCCCCCGCGCTCACAAAGCCCCCATAGCGCAGGCGCCCTCAAATAGGCGAGGGGTGCCCGCCTGACGACGAGTCGCCGATCATAGACAGACACAACCTCGTCTCCGGAAGAACCGACCCCACCATGTCGCAGGTAAAGAAATGAATTCCTTCGCTCCAAGCGAAGATCCACAGAATTCGGCAAAGCAACTCCAGCGGCGTAGCAGGCAATGGATCTGGTGGTACGGAAACCGGACCGGCCACTACTGGGCCGCAACACGCAGCGGCCGGGCAGTGCTGGTCGAGGGAACGACACCGCAGGAATTGCTCAGCGAAATAATTCGCGTTGAGGCCTCCGGTGATCTGCAAGCCGCCAATCCCGGCACGTGGCCGGTCCAGTGAAGAGATCCCACCGATGGAGGCGGCCCGGGGGACGTATGGCTTCGCCGCGATGAGCGGCGAAACCGCAATTAATGGCCGAGCAGCCGATTCATGACCGGTTGTTCCAGAGCACGGGGTAGGTGTGATCGTCGCGGTGCGAACCCAAGAGGAACCGGCGAGCGAGCTTCATCGGACGCTGAGGGCGCTACAGGAGCGGGTAGAAGCGGCACGTTCGGCGGTGAGCGTCGACACGGACGGGTTGACGCCGGCTGGGACCGGTCAGGCAGTGGAGATGGTCACGGATGTGCTGGATCTGGTCTGGAGCATCGTCGGCACAGTGATGGAACGGACCGAGCAGATCCCGGAACACGAGGTGACCGGACAGCCGCCGGGTGCGGACCTGGATGTGCTGGAAACGGCCCTGGTGCACTTGGACTACGGGCACAAGGCGCTGGAGGTGGCCCGTCACCTGCTCGGGGTCGCCAGGGAAGACCTGCTCCGTGCTGAACGGGGATGAGTTCGCTGGTGGGGGGCGCTTGGTCCCTGCTCCGCAACGTGAGAGGCGCCAATGGTCACCTTGCACCGCGCGCGAGGTCCGGGCATCCGACTCCGTACTTACCCGCCGGTCGCTATTGTTTCGCAATGCCAGGAGCGCAGAACCGGTTGTGCACAGCGATGATGACGGTCGGCGACGTTGAGGCCGGTCTGATCCATCGCAGCGTGCTGGATCGGGTGGCCGAGATCGCCGGCAGGCTGGGCTGCCACGGTGCCGCCTCGCTCGACAGCCTGCCCGCCTCGTTCACCGGCGCCTACCTCCACCGGATGCGCCGCGATCTGGACGAGGTCATGGCATTCGCGGAGGCGGCCGACCGCACCGGCTGGATCCTGGGCGACCTGGCCGCCGCCCCAGGGGACGAGCCCGTCCCTGTTCTGGACACACCGGACGGCAGAGTGTGGGCGAGTGCCGCCCGCGGTTTCGAGCTGCACGGTCCGGGCGGGGCGCGGCGCCTCACCGAGTTGGCGGGGCTGTCCGGGACCGCGCGGCGCACCGCGCTGCTGCTCCTGATCGCGCCGCTGGCGGAGGCCGCGAGACGGGCGCAGCTGCTCCAGATTCATGAGCTCAGGGGCTGAGCCGGCCCATCGTTCACGGCGTGTTCAGATGCGATCGTCCACGGTTCGTCGCGTCGAGCATGCGCATCCTCCGCAATGACGCGATTGAGGTCCTGAGTCAGGCGCGCGTACGCGGACGGCAATCTGACCTGGTCCGGGGGGGCGCCGAGGCGCAGCGCCTCGACCCACGGGAGCTCCCACACCCGCGGCACGCCTCCCGAAATGAGGCGCAGCAGGTCCTTCAGGGGCTTCGGCAGTTTTCCGGGGGCATCAGCGACGGCCACCAGCCCCAGCAGTCGCATGTTCGGCAGCACACCCGCCGCCCACTGCCCGGCGGCGGCCTGAGCCGCGCGGAGGCCTGCGGCATGGGTCCGCGCCACAAGTAGGACCTGGGCTCGGCCGGGCGGTTCGGGAAGCGGCCAGTACCGTCCGGCGCTCCTGCCTAGGGGAATGAGCGCCGCCACCGTGGAGGCGCCGGCTCCTCCATGGCATGAGGAGATCCAAAGGGCGGGACCGGGGCCACTGTACCCGGCGAGCCCCAGCGAACTCGTCGGCGGCGGCGCCAGGCGGGCGGGCGTGACCGTCCGCGCCTGGAACCGGCCGCGACGAACGTCCCCTGGGCCGGGATCGTTCTCCCCCGCGCCCGGCCGGCCCTCGGAGGCGGCTGAACGCTGCGCCACGTCTGCGACTTGCATGATCGATGAGCCCTCTCTCCGAATGGGCCGCCTCGCCGGCCGGGGACGGGACCGGCGAGGCGGAGCACCTTTCCGAGCACACCTCTGGTACTCGGTGAACCGTCCGCGCGGCCGCGTGATCGTCAACTGCGGCGGGCGAGAAAGATCCCGCGCGGCCGCGATACGGCCGCGTTTCGCGGCCACCGTTTCGTGCCCTGGGCTGGCGGTGAGCGCGTTCGTCCGCACAGTCGCAGGTTGAGGACGCCGCGTTTCGAGAGGTCGCGGAACCGGCGCGAAGCTACCCACGGGAGGAGAATCGACATGGCAGCGGAAGACACTTCCAGCAACGGGACGAACTTCTGGGCGGCGCTCGGCACAGGTCCGGGGACCGCCGAGGCGCTGACCGACCAGGACAAGCTCGTCGCCGGGCGCGCCCGCAACCGTCCCTCCCAACCGGCCGAGCGGCCCGAACCGGCCGGTCCCCCCGGGTCCGCCGAACGGCCCGGATCAGGCGAGTGGCCCAGATCCGGTGCTTCCGCGCCCGGGCGCGGGCACGGGTCCGGGCACGGGTCCGCGGCGGCCCGGCCGGGCGGGCCGGAGTCGCGGAGGGAGCAGGCTGCCCGGACGCCTGCTCGCGAGCCGTCCGATGGGCCGGACCGCGAACCCGCCCCGCCGCCCACCGCCGCAGCCCCGGTGTCCGCTCCGGTATCGGCGCAGCCGCCCGCGAAGGAGGCGGGCGACCGGCCGGAGCAGGAGCCTTCCCACCCTTCGCCACTGGTCACCCGGCACGTCACGGTGCAGTTTCCGATGCCGGCCGTTACCCGGGCGGCCGAGGGGTCGACGGGGTCGGAGACCGCGCAGCCGGCTGCCCCGGAATGGCTCGCCGCAGCGGAGATCGCCCGCTCGCTCGGGCCGCGGCTCGTCGAGATCTGGACGGAGGTCCTCACCCGGCACACCGGCGGGGACGAGGCCATGGCACGCCACGTCTACGACGTACTCAGCGGCTGCCACCTGCTCGGCGAGCTGTGGCGGGACGAGAGCATCGAGGAGGTGCACGTCCGGGGCGTCGAGGTGACCGTCTGCGGGCGGAACGGCATGCGCCAGGTCGCCGGGTTCCCGGACCTCGCCACGGCCCAGCGTGCCGTGGAGACCTTCCGGGGGACACGGGGCGCGCAGGGCGCCGTCGTGTCGCGGGTCGGCAGTGCCGTGGTGGTGAGCCGCACCTCGGCGACGGGCCCCACCGCGGCCTGGCTCCTTGCCGGGGGTGTCATCACCGAAGGCCAGCTCTCGCAGGTCACGATGGTGCTCCGGCACATGCGCACAGTGACCGTGATCGGCCCCGCCGCGCGGATCGTGGTGCGGGCGCTCGCCTCCCTGATACCGGCGGGCAGCCGGGTCTTCCTCGGGTCGTACGTGACGCTGCCCGTCGGCTGCGTCACCGCCGCGTCCCCGATGGAGGCCGACTACGTGGTCGGTGTCCGCCCGGGTGCGCTGGCCGAGGACATGGCGGGCGAGGGCCAGTTGGGCGCTCTGATCGCCAATCCCGAGTCGCGTGTCCGGGGGGCGCTGCGGCTCGCCGTCTCCGGGCCGTCCGCGAACCCGGGCGAGATCAGCCAGATACCGTGAGCGACCCGGCTCACCCGCGCGCTCGATGGCCAGCCCCCGCTCCCCGGCCCGGCCACACCCCCCGCGTCAGGCGGGACGGGCGGGCCGACCAGAGCGGCGCGCGCGGGTCCGACCACCAGGTCAGGCGGCGGGCCGGCGGGCTGGACCGCCGCAGGCCCGCTGCCAGGGAGCGGACCTGCGCGGAGACGAACGCGGCGTCGTCCGGGCAGACGGGGCCGCCGAAGCCCGCCGCGTCCACTCGGGCGCCCAACCCCTCCAGCGGCCCGGGATCGGTCCCCGGCAACCGTGCCGCGAGCAGAGCCGACACGTCGGCCGTCGTGGCGGACGCCGGCAGGGTGAGGCCCGCGAGCCGCATCGCCACCAGGAGTTCCGTCCAGGCGGTCAGGATCCGCTCGCGAGCCCCACCTCGCCGCGACCTGCGCAGCCCCCGCAGCCGCAGCAGCGGCACCATCGTCAGGAAGAGGACGGTGAGCACCAGCGGGGGGACAGCCAGGACGGCGTAACCACCGCCGCCTCCCAGTGGCGTCCCGCCGCCGCGCGTACCGCCGCTCACCAGCTCATCGGCGTCGTCGCGGTAGGTGCCGTCGTGGTCCGTCCGCTGTCCCGGACTCGGTCGCGGGGACACGGCCGAGCGCTCGCGCGGGTTCGGGTCGTAGGAGACCCAGCCCACGCCCTCGTAGTAGATCTCGCCCCAGGCCACCGCGTCACCGCTGCGGATAACCCCGTCACCGCGGCCCGGTCCGAACCCGACCACCACCCGGCTCGGCAGTCCGGCGGCCCGGGCGAGGACCGCGAACGCGCTGGCGAACTGCTCGGATGTCGCGCCGCCGCCGCTGCGGCCCGGCCGGACCAGTAGCTCGCCGAGCCTGGCGTAGCCGTGCCCACCAGGGACGCCCGGCCGGAAGGTGTAGGACCCGCGCAGGTACTCGGCGATCCGTGACGCTCGCTGGTGCGGGGTGCCGTCGCCTGCCGCGGTCCGGGCGATCTCGTCCAGGCCGGCCGGGGCGCCGGGTGGCAGGCGCAGGTAGCGCTCGAAATCCTTCCCGGAGGCCGCCCGGGCGCCCTTGCCCCGCCACCCGGTCCAGTCGGGGACGATCCCGGTCGCCGTGTACGAACGTCCCGCCACCGGGCCGTTCAGGGACAGCACCGTGCCGGGGCCGGCGTCGTAGCCGGCCGCGATCCCGTCCACCCGGGTGGGGATGCCGGGGACCGGTGCCCAGTCACCGGGCAGGTTCACGGCCGAGACCTTGACCGTGCTCCGTGCCGTCCGCGGCGGCACCGTCTCGGGGGGCGGCAGGGACGGCCCCGCGGGACGGTAGGTGCCGTCGGGCACCCACATCGTTCCGGTGAACTCCGCCAGCGCGACCCAGCGCAGCGGCGTCCGCCGGCCCGACACCTCCGACACCCTCATCAGCGGCGCATCGGGGGCGGCCGCCCATGCCGACAGGTACGACATCGGGTTGCGAACCTCGCGCGGCTTCTCCGGGGTGTCGCCCTGCCTGCGCGGATCGGACGCCCGTACCGGCCATGCCGCCAGCACGCCGGGTGCGGCGACCGCCGCACCGATCCCCGGAAGGGCGACCACGCAGGCCACCGCCGTTCCCGCCATGGCGACGCGCGGAAGGGACCGCCGCCGCGTGCGCGACGCCTCCGGAGCCCGGACCCGGACCGCGAACCCCATTCCGGCGGTGTCGGGGGCGTCGCGCGGGGCGGAGGCCAGTCCGAGCGCGGCGGCGCCGGCCAGCAGCGCCACCGACCGGTATCCGGCCCCGGCCGCCTCCGGGTTGAGCGCGGCGGCCCCGGACAGCAGCACCGCACCGGGCAGCAACGCCGGCAGGACCCTCCCGTCGCGGCGCAGCACGGTCGCGATCGCCCCGGCAAGCCAGACCGCCAGGAGGGGGAACGCCAACAGGTCCACGGTCGCCGGGGGGTGCGGTGCCGTGGTAAGGATGCGGGCTCCCGAGTGCAGCAGGGCGTCCACCGCCGCGGGCACCGGCTTCCCCACCGGCCCTGGCGCCCGGGCGGCGACCGCCACGAGCCCGGCCGCGGCCACGGGCAGCCCGGCCGGCACCGCGATAGGTCCGAGCCCGCGCAGCAGCCGGTGTGCCACCGCCGTGACGACCACCGCCGCGACCGCGGCGCAGGCCAGCAGGGCCGCCACCGGCGCCGGCCGGTCGTACCCGGCGGCGAGGAGCGGCGACGGCGCAGCCGCAGCCAGGATCACCGCCGCGGCGGCGAGCAGGAGCCGTGCCCGGTTCACCGCGTCCACCAGCGGCTCTGGTTCCAGCCGGTAGCGAAGGCTTCCGGTGTGGCCGCTTCGAGAAGCCGCACGCCGGGTGGCGGGGCAGGGGGCCGCGCATCGGACGCGGGGCCCACCAGCGCGACCAGCGACAGGACGCGCCGCGTGGCAAGGGCTTCCATCGCCGCGGCGGTGTCCGCCGGGGCCGTCCCGGCGGACAGCAGGACGACCGCGCGTCCGGCGCCCGCGCGCAGCCGCGCGCAGGCGGCGGAGAAGTCGGCATCGGGACGGGACGTCGCCGCTGCGAGCAGGTCCAGGTGCGCGGTGACGCCGGCGGACGCGGGCGAGTACCCCCCGCCCGCCAGGCGCAGTTCAACCGGGAGGTCCGGGCCGGACATCACGATCGAGGCCGCTGCCTCGGCAAGGCCGTCCAGTGCCGCCCGGCCACGGCGGTCGTCGACGAGCACGGTGACGCCGGGCCGGGCCGAGTCTGCGTGCTCGCGCACCATCAGGCGCCCGCGGCGGGCCGAGGTGCGCCAGTGGATCCGGCGGACGTCGTCGCCGGGCACAAGCTCGCGCAACCCCGCGAACGAGCCCTCGGCCGCCCGGGTCGTCGCCGAGGATGTGTCCCGGCCCACACCGTCGGCCACGGGCAGGACGGTGAGCTCGTGGTGGCGCGGATGCACGAGGAGCCGCACGGTCTCGTCACCGGCCGTCCGGGCGGCCCGCGCGAGCCCCAGCGGGTCGGTGCGGACGAGTTCGAGCGGGCCGACGTCCAGGAAGCCCCGCCGCCGTGCGGACAGCTCGTAGCGGATCCGGGCACGGGCCCGGCCCAGCGGGAGGACGAGCGTGCCCGAAGGCCCGGTGACGCGTTCGGCGACGGTCACACGCGCCTCGACGGGGCCGTCCGCTTCGACGATGACGGTGACGGATTCGCCGGCCCGCACCCGTGTGGTCGTGACGCGGCGGCGCACCCGGGCGCGGCGGGGCGGCCTGGCCAGAGCCATGGCCAGGCCGACAGTGGGGAACACGAGCGCGCCCAGCGCACCCGGCGCCAGATAGCCGAGGCCGAGACCGCCGCCCGCGAGGACGGCCCCGGAGGCGAGCAGCCCCCAGCCGCGGCGGGTGGGCCGAGTCGTGCCGCCTGCCATCGGCCTAGCTCCGGTTCTCGTGCGGCCCCGGTACCGGTACCTCGGCAAGGACCTCGTCCAGCAGCACCGCGCTCTCCTCTGCGGTGGCGACGCCCGACAGCGGTACGAGCCGGTGCCCCCACACGGGCCCGACCAGGGCCCTGACGTCGTCGGGAGTGACGTACACGCGGCCGCCGGCCAGCGCGTACATGCGCGCCGCCCGGCACAGGGCGATGGACGCGCGCATCGACACCCCGGCCCGCAGCCGCTTGTGCCGGCGGGTCCGCTGGGCCAGCCGCAGCACGTAGTCGTACACCAGGTCGTCGAAGATGACCTGGTCGGCGACGGCGTTCAGGCGCGCAAGCTCAGTGCCGTCCAGCACCGGTTCCAGGGTCTCCGGAGCGGCCGGGGCCGCGTCGCGCATCAGCGACAGCTCCGCCGCTTCGCCCGGGTAGCCGGGCGACAGCCGCATCAGGAACCGGTCGAGCTGGGCCTCCGGAAGCGGGAACGTGCCCTCCAGGTCGACGGGGTTCTGGGTGGCGACCACCAGGAAGGGCTGCGGCACCGGGTGCGCCGTCCCGTCCACGGTGACGTGCTGCTCCTGCATCACCTCTAGCAGGGCCGACTGCGTCTTGGGCGAGGTCCGGTTGATCTCGTCCACGATGAGGACGTTGGCGAAGACCGGTCCGGGGTGGAACTCGAACTCCCGGGTCCGCTCGTTGAAGATCGTCACACCGGTGATGTCGGACGGCAGCAGGTCGGGGGTGCACTGCACGCGGCGGACCGTCCCGCCGGTCACCGCCGCCAGCGCGCGGGCCAGGGTGGTCTTGCCCATGCCGGGCAGGTCCTCCAGCAGGACGTGCCCGCTCGTGGCGAACGCGGTGAGGATCTGCCGCACCGTCACGGGGGTGCAGTGGGCGACCGTGCCGATGGCCGCCGCCATCCGCGCGAAGGCGTCGGCCGCCAGCACCGCCTCCTCACCGTTGATGGCGCCGGCCTCGGCCGTTGTGGTGCTCACGTTCGTCCTTCCTCGTATCAGCCGCAGTTGGCCCAGCCGCTCGAGGCGCTGGCGCCGGACGCGCCGCCGGAGACGCGGACGCAGACCCCGGGTGCGGACACGTACACCGGACCGGCGTAGTACTTGAACGTGCCGTTGTCGGAACCGACCTCGCCGCCGTGCTGCTCCACCAGGCGGACCCAGACGCTGGTGCCCTTGCCGACGTTCGCGGTCTTCATCGTGACCGCACAATTCTTCTTGGTGCTGGCGCTGTAGAGCTGGTAGACCCGCCCGCCGCTGAACGAGATCGACCGCTGCACGACGTAGCCGCTGCCCGGACCGGCGTTGCAGACCTGCGCCGGCGTGTACGGGTTGCGGGTGACGGTGGGCTTCGGCTTGGCGGTGCTCCGCGTATGGGTGGGCGACTTGGTCGTCGGCGCCGACGTGGACGGCCTCGTGGTGGAGGGGCCCGGCGCCGGTGAACGCGAGTGAGTACGCGTGACAGGCCGCAGCGGTCGCGAGACCCGCGGGGGGATGGGCGGCCCGGGAGCGGACGAAGAGGTCGACCGGGGCGGCTGCGGGGTCCGGGGCTCCACCGGATCCGGCCCGGCGGGCGGCACGAACGGGTCCGGGAAGCCCGGGTCGACGGTCGGTGCCGGGATCAGCGGCGGGTTGCGCTCGCCGCCGCCCGGCGCGACCGGGCGGTTTCCGCCCTTCCCCGGCCCAGTCGGGTATTTGCCGATCGTGCGGGCCCGGCCGTCGGGGCCGACCACCCGGGCGTCCGGGCTTCCTGGCGCGTTGATGAACAGGTTGCCCTCCCGGACCTGCAGTTCCAGGTCGCCGCGTCCGGACGGCATGTCCAGCACACCGGTCTCCCTCCCGGCCTTGTCGAACACCTGGACCTGCCCGGTCTCCCGTACGGGCACGTACACCTTGCCGGCGAACGGCACGGCGGGTTCCTGGACGGGGGCGTGCAGCGGGAACGATCCGACCCGGCCGCCCTCGCCCACCTCGCCCAGCGTGACGATCGAGCCGGCGGCGGGAACGGTGATCGCGGCCAGTGCGCCGTGGGTGCGGTCGGGCACCATCGCGCCCGCGAGCGGGACCGGCGCCGTGATCCGCCGGAGGTCGTGGCCGGTCGCCACCACGAGGTTGCGCCCGCTGCGGTCGACGACCAGTGCGCCCTGGTCGAGCACGGTCAACGCGAGGTCGTGGCCGGGCTCGGCGGCGTCCTTGGTCACGGCGACCTCGGCGCCCTTGGCGGAAACCTGCAACGCCACGACCGTGCCCTGCGCGGGCACCGCCACCCACAACCGTCCGGCATCGTCGAACTCGCCGCCGACCAGCGGCCCCGGCAGCCGCAGGACGGGCCCCATGGGGCGCAGCGTCGCGGGGTCCAGCGCCCGCACCGCGCCGGTGGTGCGCTCGATCAGGGCGGCGGCGGTGTCGCTCACCACCAGGTGCGGGTCGCCGCGTGTGCCCACGTCCAGCTTCCCCGACAGCCCGAGGCCGCTCAGGTCGAGCGAGGACACCCGTCCGGTCTCCAGATCGTGGATGAGCAGATGCCGGTCGTCCTGGGTGACCTTGATCCGGTGGCCGCGGGCACCGGGCACCGGGCGGCGCCGCTGGATCTGGCCGTTGTCGGGGTCGACGAGCGCCGCCTCGCCCGTCATACGGCTCCACAACCAGGCGCTGCCGTCGGAGGACTCGAGGGCGTAGCCGAGACGGCCGCTGCCGAGCAGCGTCGCCGCCAGCGCCACGATGACCAGGATGGCCGTGCCCCAGCCGCCGACGCGTACCCGGGCCTTCAGCCCGGTCCCGTTCCGCTTCTCCGGAGCCGCCTCTTCAGTTCCCACCTGCGATCCACCCCGCGTCGTCACACCGCACCAGAGGTTCCACGACTGACTGTCCGGAGGAACCCGAGATGTGCACGGCCGAATCTCGGGGGGATGGCCACGGCGCCGCGTGCCCGCACCCCGCGGGCGCGGAATTCGCCTGAGTCAGTGCTCGATGAGCACGGCGATGACCTGCTTCAGCTCACCGAGCTCGAAGGGCTTGCCCAGCACACGCGTCCGGACGCCGTCGTCCAGGTCGGCGGACGCTCGCGCGGCCGCCGTGACCATCAGAACCGGCACCTTCGCGGTGCGGGGGTCGAGGCGGACGCGGGCGAGCAGATCGGCGCCGTCCATGTCGGGGAGCATCCGGTCCAGGATGAGCAGGTCGGGGCGGGAGGAATGGTCGAGCTCCGCCCAGCCGTCCTCGCCGCACTCGGTGACGACCGGCTCGTGTCCCTCGCGCTCCAGGATCACGCGGAGCAGCTCACCGACCCTGGAGTCTTCGACGATCAGCACCCGCATCTGCCGCCCCACCACCCGGAAACCGACCGTCTGACCCGCGCCGTCAGAGAACCTACCAGGATCTGGACAGGGGTCATTGTCGGAGGCGGCCGCGGCACCACCCCTCACTTTGCGACGAATAGATCATGACGTCTTTGTCGGATATACCATTGACACGTGGCACAAGTGCTCGTCGTCGACGACGATACGCGGCTGGTCAAGGTCGTCGCCAGCCTGCTTCGCAGGCACGGCCATCAGGTGGAGTCGGCGCCCAACGGCGAACTGGCCCGCCAGGTGCTGCGCCGCGGCGACTTCGACATCGTCCTCCTGGACGTCAACCTTCCCGATATCAACGGCATGTCACTGATCCTCCAGTTGCGCGAGGAGGACGACGCCACCCCCGTCATCCTGCTGACCGTCCGCGCGGAGGCGCAGGACCAGGCGCTCGGACTGCAGCTCGGCGGGGACGACTACGTCGCGAAGCCGTTCAACCCGGAGGTGCTCCTCGCCCGCATCGAGGCCGTGCTGCGGCGCAGCGCGGCGGGCACGTCGCCGCGGGCCGGGGCCGCGCACGGCGACCGGATGGAGATCGCCTCCGTGCTCATCGACTTCGCCAGGCGTGAGGTGACCAGGGACGGGACCGCCGTACGGCTGGCGCCGCTGGAGTACGCCCTGCTGGAGTTCCTGGCGACCAACCGCGGCCGGGCGGTGTCGAAGGAGGAGCTGATGCTGCGCGTCTGGGGCACCAGCCGCGGCGTGTCCCGGACGCTCGCCGAGCACATCTCCCGGCTGCGCCGCAAGCTCGGCGACGACCTGATAGTCACCCGGAGCGGATACGGGTACCTCATCCCGCCGCCCCGGCGGGATCGCGCAGCCACAACTCGGTGACGAGGGTGTTCCGCCCCTCCAGCCGGGACCACACCTGATGGCGGTGCGCCTGCATGGTCGCCCGCCAGCGCGCCAGCCCGAGGTCCTCGCCTATCCCGTCGCCGACCTGGGTCGGCCACGGCAGGCCGACCCGCGCCCGCACCCCGTCCAGGTCGCAGCGCTCCGGGCGCCGCGGCACCGAGCGCACGGTGTGCACGGCGAACGCCCCGTCCCGCCGTACCGACACCTTCTGGTCACTGAGCCCGCCGAGCAGCACGTCGTGCGTGCGCCTCGTGTCGGCCACGATCATGCTCTTGCACTCCTCGGGCCTGCGCACGCCCCCCAGGTCCTGGAGGAGCTGCGCAAGGCCCGTGATCGCCGAGACGAGCATCCCCGCGTCCTCGGCCAGTTGCGGCCCGGCCGCCTCACCGACCAGCTCAGCCGTCACCGAGGCGATGCTGAGCTCGATCGCCATCTGGTGGGCGAACCCCCGACCGAAGCGGTCGTGCCACCGATCCGCCCCCACCAACTCGGGATGGTCGAACGTCGCGGCGGACGCCCGCGTCAGCGGCACCGCCAACACCGACCCGAGCATGAACGGGGACTGCCACGTCAGCGCCTGGCCCGCCGCGACGAGCACGTCCCGGTCAAGGGACGCCCTGTCGCCGCACTCCATATCCTCCACCCCGCTGGGCGGAGAGTCTGTGAGCGCGTGCACGAGGACCGGAAACGTCGGCCCCGCGTACCTCAGCACGCGCGACCGGTCGGCGAGATGGGCGCGGCGGTGCGGAGAACGGCCCGGCCGCCGGATTCGGCGGCCGAGGTCACCGTCGCACTGACGAGCCGCGGCTCCAGAGCGAGATACCTCGGGATCGTTGGCACCGTCCTGTTCCTCTCATCTGCAACCTGCGCGTCCTGGGGTCGTTGGTCCGGCCCGCTCCGGTGGTGTGAGCCCTCTTCTCTCCAACGTCCGTCCGCACACAGATCGGCAAGCCCGCAACCGGAGTTCGCCCCGAAGTTGTCACGAAACGCGCACCAAGCTCACAAATGCGCGGGAAACCCATCGTACAACGAGGCTTTCGTCACACTGGCGACGAACACTCGTCCCAGGACCTTCCCGAGCCGCGGGCTCACGCTGTGCCCGCGATGGGCCCCTTGAGCTTGGCCAGCGCCTTCTTCTGGATCTGCCGGACGCCTTCACGCGACAACCCGAGTTGCTCGCCGAGGATGCGGAGCGACTGTTCCCGCCCGCCGTCCAGCCCGAACCGCCGCGTCAGCACGTACCGCTCACGGGCGTCGAGGCGCGGCAGCCCCTCGGTGAGAAGGGTGCGCAGATGGGAGCGGACCACCACTTCCTCCTCCAGGTCCGGAGACGGATCGCTCAGCCGGTCCTCCCAGGCGATGATGTCCTCGTCCTGTCCTCTGTGCGGCGACTGCAGGCTCTCCAGACGGGGCGGAGCCAGGACCCGGCGAACCTGCGCCTTGGTGACCCCGGCCCGCGCGGCGATGTCGGCGTAGTCCGCCGGAGCGTCCGGCCCGTGCTCCTCAAGGAACTCGCGCTCCGCCGCGAGGATGGCCGGGCGCTTCTCGAAGTCGCCGAGGGTGAGGTTGGCGTGGTCGGCGTCCCGGACCGCCCGCAGAACCTCCCGCTGGATCGGCTTGAACGCCCAACTGGAGAACGCCCCTCGCGCCGGATCGTAGGAGGAGATGGCCCACAGCAACCCAACCTTGGCGGCGCTCTCGAAGTCCTCGCCGTGCTCGGCGGACCTGGAGGTGAACATGGCGACGTACTGGCGGACGAGCCCGTAGTTGGCGGTCAAAATCTCGTAGGTGAGATCATCGAAGTCACGCTCGGTCTTGCGCAATGCGACCTCCGCCGGCGTGTCGCCGGAGCCCGCGTCGATCCGTGAACGCAACTCCGCGATCCTGTCCTGGAGCTCCTTGCGTCGCAAGAAGAGGGCGTCGTTGCGGGCGCGAAACTCATCCGCGGCAGGACGCTTCTCATCGGTCGGCTGCGCATTGTCCATCGAACTCTCCAGCTCATGCACCATGCAATGTCAGACGCGACCATGACCGAAACGGGCACTGTCAGGAGACTGTCATTGGCATGTTTCCGTGATGCCCGCGTCCCGCCGGGCGGCCCACCGGACGGGCGGCGCCCGGCACTGCGCGGACGGCCCCGCAAAACCGCAGGCCAGCGGCCTGCACTGCACGTACCTGCGGCGACCGGCGTGCCGCACACTCGTTGACAGGAAGTTGACCTCAGGAGATCGCACGCGGGCCTGCCGCGACGGTCTCGTCCTCGAAGACTTGGCGTGGGCGCCCGCCCCGGCCGCCGGACTCGCGGCCGTCAACACGATTGCTCACCGATCCGTGGTGGTGGGCTCTTCGGAAACCGACGGGATCAGATACCCGTACCCACTCTGGGTGGAGATCACGTTCTCACCGAGTTTGCGACGCAACCGGGAGACATGCTCGGTGAGCGTCCGGGAGACTCCCCGGCCGGTGCCCCACACACTCAGCATGATCTCCTCCTTGGAAACCGCTCTTCCGCGGTTGGCCGCCAGGAACTCCAGAACGGCGTACTCGAGCGGGGTCAGGCGCACCGGAACCCCGTCCCTGAACACCTGCCGGGCGATCGTGTCCATGACAATGGGCGGGATCTCCAGATATTCGCCCGGCCGGCCCGCCGTACCCTCAGCGGGGTCCCGGGCGCTGCGCCGCAGCACGGCCTGGATCCGGGCGAGGAGCAACTCGGGATTGAAGGGTTTCACGATGTAGTCGTCACCACCGAGCCGCAGTCCCAGCGCCTGGTCCTGCACCTCGGTGCGGACCGTCAGCAGGATGACCGGCGTGGTGTCGCTCTCCTCACGGAGCTGCTGGACCAGGGCGATGCCGTTGACGTCGGGCAGATTCACATCCAGCAGGACGATGTCGATGTCCCCTCCGCGCAGGATCTGACGGGCCTGCTCCCCGTTGGGCACGGACTTGACCTGGTGATTCCGCTTCCACAACAGGCGCGAGACCACTTTTACAAGTCGTGGATCGTCATCCACCACGAGAACCCGCGCCACGAAACCATCCTATAAGCGCGTCCAGCACCGGCCGTTGGCGCGCCTCGTGCCGCCCACGCCATCGCACCGTCCCACAGCGTCTACGGCGGTGCGAGGAGTGCGGTGGTCGCGCTCGACGGGGTGAGCGTCGGGCTGCGGCGGGGCACCTTCACCGCGATCATGGGGCCGTCGGGCTCCGGTAAGAGCACGCTGCTGCAGTGCGCCGCCGGGCTGGACCGGCCGACGTCGGGCTCGGTGGTGCTGGACGGGGTGGAGCTCACCTCGCTCGGCGAGCGGGAGCGGACCCGGCTGCGCCGCCGGCGGATCGGATTCGTGTTCCAGGCGTTCAACCTGCTGCCCGCGCTGACCGTGCGCGACAACGTGGCGCTGCCGCTGCGGCTGGCGGGCCGCCGTCCCGAGCGCGGGGCGGTGGAGGAGGTGCTGGAGCGGGTCGGGCTCGGCGGCCGGCTGCGCAGCCGGCCCGGTGAGCTGTCCGGCGGCCAGCAGCAGCGGGTCGCGATCGCGCGGGCGCTGATCGCCCGGCCCGCGGTGCTGTTCGGGGACGAGCCGACCGGCGCGCTGGACACCGGCACCGCCCGGGAGGTCCTCGGCCTGCTGCGCGAGGCGGTCGAGGAGACGGGGCAGACGGTGGTGATGGCCATCGACTCGGTCGGCGTGCTGCTCGCGCCCGGCACGGAGATCGGCCAGGTCGCGCGGGCCGTGGAGGCCGCGCTCGGGGGCGCCGCCGGGTCCGGCGCGGCGGTGCTGACCGGGGACGACCGGGGACGGGCCGAGGACCCCACGCTGGTCGAGGGCACCGACGACCTGATCCCGCTCGCCGCCGCGTTCGGCAGCCTGGCGGCGCTCGCCATGGTGTTCGTGGTGGCCGGCACCGTGGGCCTGTCGATCCGGCAGCGGCAGCGGCAGACCGCGCTGCTGCGCGCGGTCGGCGCCACCCCCGGCCAGCTGCGCCGGATGATCCTGGCCGAGACGATGATCCTGGCGGTGGCCGCGACCGTGCCCGCCTGTCTCCTCGCCCCCTGGTTCGGGCGTCGGCTGCTGGACGTCTTCGTGCACGGCGGCGTGGTCTCCGACCTGGTCGCGTTCCGCAGCGGCGCCGTCCCGCTGATCGCCGGCGCCGGGCCGTCTGCATGACGAGCGTGAACATCAGCCTGGTAGTCGCGGCCGGCCGGTTCGGGGTCTGGCCCATTCCAATCCGCGGCCACTGTCATCAGCGTGGCGGCGACGCGCCTCAGGCCCGTCCTGGTGCGGTTCTCCAGCGCGGGGTCCCTGTTCGGTCATTTGCGGCACATGGAAGAGCCTGCACGCCGCCAAAGCCCGCGTCATGATCGCACGCTCGACAAAAACGGCAGATGCCGACCGAACTGCTGCCCAACCGGCCGCACACCCACCACGTCGTCGAGCGCGCTGGCCCGCTGGGCCGGGTCTCCGGGCCGGCCGCACACGCCCCCCGGCGGCGGCCGACGCGGCGGCGGCGGTCACCTAATCAACACTATGTCGACAACAATATGTTGATGTTTCAGCATGATCCGCATGGAGAACTCGGACGCCGACCATGGAGTCGTTCGACTGGGCGCTCGGGATCGTGCAACTCGTCTCCGACCTGCATCATGCACCGGTGACGAACCCGCGCAGGTCCTCTCCGGCGAACCGCCGACGGGACGCCTTGATCGGGAGTTCTTACGCCGCCATGTCGAAAAACCCCGACCTGCCCACACCATCGTTGCGCCCCGACCTCGGCCGAGCCGGGGGACGGAGGATCATCAGAGGTCGTCAGGTGTCGGCTCCTCGCCGTACACTCGGCTCCCTCACGATCTTCGACCGATCCGCACTGCGAACCCCTTTCGGGAGTCGAGATGGTCCCTCCCCCCTCCGCCCCCATGGCTCCCGCACCACTACCCGGTCCGCCACGGAAGACGAGCGGTACGGCACAGGTCGTCCTCGGGCTGGTGCTCCTCGTGCCGGCCGCGTTCTTCACGCTCACGTCCCTGGTCGTCCCCACCGTCCAGACGATCCTGCGCGGCTTTCAGCGGGGCGGGCTGCCGGAGGCGAA